>NZ_JAYGHD010000317.1:0-7194 GCF_034932245.1 Nostoc sp. UHCC 0251 | reverse complement strand
TGGAGCACTGATGTGCAATTAATAAGCCAAATAGCTGTTCATCTTTGAGAATGGGTGCGACCAAATTTGCTTTGACAGCGAAGGATTCGAGCAGGTTAATATGACAATCAAGCAAACCGACTTCATAAATGTTGTTTGTGGCTTGAACCCGACCAGCCTGATACTTTTCTACATAACCCTGAACAAAACATGGGTCTTGGATTTCAGACCGCAAAACTTTTGGATAACCTGGAACCACTGATTCTGCAATTACAGTTCCAGACCAATCAGCGTGAAAGCTATAAACCAGCACGCGGTCAGTACTTAGTGTTTTGCGAACCTCTTCCACTGTGGTTTTGATGACATCCTCTTCGTTGAGCGATTGGCGAATGCTGCGGGTAATTTCGATAAATACCTCAGCTTTATTTGCTTTGGTATCAACCTGTTCTAGAAGATTGGTGTAGTCAAGGGCGAATCCTACTTGTATAGCTATCTGAGCCAACACATCAATCTCAGACTGCTGCCAAACGCGCATTCTAGAACACTGATGTGCAATCAATAAACCGAATAGCTGTTTGCCTTTGAGAATCGGTGCTACTAAATTAGATTTGACAGCAAATTGCTTTAGCAACTCAATATCACTATTACTGAGATCGGCTTTATAAATATTATCAATAGCATGGGTATAACCATTGTGGTATTTTTCTATATACCCTGCCTCTAACCCAGGGTCAGAGACTGTAAGCCCTAAGATTTTCGGTAAACCAGGTGCTACTGATTCTGCGATAAAGGTTCCATTACAGTTGGAACTGAAGCAAAAGATAGCTACGCGGTCGATGCTTAAAGCTTTACGAATTTCTTCTGAGGTAGTTTTGAGAACATCTTCTTCATTGAATGATTCTCGAACCCAGCGAGTAACTTTCATCAATAGTTGAGAGTAATCAGCTTCGGCTTCTTTCTCCTTTTCCAAAACTGAAAGCAGCTCTGTGAATAAGTTCATGTTTCTCTCTAACATCACTAGTTCATCTTCGCTAGCGATGAAAGTTTGAGTAAAATCACTGTCAGGACGTAGCTTGTTTTTGATAATATTAGAGGTTGCAGCAGCGTTACTGACTCGACTCATAGCTCGATTAGTCACAAAAACAGCGATCGCACCTGCTAAAATTGCTGTTCCCCCCATACCAGTTAACAAGAGTGATAATTGTCTTTGTAAAACAAGTTCTGTTTCTGCTGAACTTTTCGCACTCTCTTGTTTGACTTGCGGAATTTGTTTGGTAATTAAATTAATGCCGTAGAAGTAAGTAGCTGTTCCAATTGCAACAATAGGAAGGGCACTAATACTTAGTGCCCAAACAATTGCTTTAGTCTTTAAACTCCATTTTTGTTGCCGCAGCTTTTGTTGACGATTTCGCCTTGCTTGGATTTGAGAAAAAGACTGATTCATAAATGAAACCTGGATTGCTGCAATTGAGGATCAAGTAAATAACCTCACCAACAAATTCTACACAAAACTTATTAAACAAGGACTGGCTTTTAGGAGTATTTTAAGCCACTAATCTTCTACGTCATGCCCCATAAGGAGCTTTTAGATAAAAAACAATCAATCGCTTGGGTGAGTAAGGAGAGCGCGAGAGTAGGGGGAGCAGGGGGAGAATAAAGATGAGTATTGTATTTGATGCAGAAATTAAGTAATTTAATTTTTGGATCTCCTTAACCCTTTTGTTGCCTTTTAAGCTTGATACAAGAGAAGCTTACTACTCGGTTTCCTTACGTTCGCATAGCGGCACGGCACAAAGTGCAAGAAGGAGTTGGAGCTTATACCATTTTAGTTTAAAAATTACACAAAAAAGTTGTCGGTGCGGCAATGCCATGCCCCTACAATAAATCTGTATATTTAAGAGTTTTTGTGAATCAGTATTAAGTGTATATACTGTAGTCTAATTGACTAAAAATATTTGTAGCTGCGTAGGAATAGCCCGCCACAGGCATTACACAAACACCCCTTTACAAAAGCAAGTTAGAAAAATAAAGCAATGGTATTTTTATGAACACCCATTACGGTCTAAGAAAAGCTAAAGCTGTCGTTATCGCACCGTAAACTGTGATTATAAATAATGATATCTCAGAAAAGCTTCATGCTCAGATTCAAGCTCAGGAACAAGCGATCGCTTTACCCGTATTTCTCACAAGCTTCAGGCGTTTGATGGAGCAGAGGGGCAGAGGGGCAGAGGGGGAAGAACAAGGCACATTGAACGGGAGCAACGCGAAAAAGTGAGATCATCGTCTAATGAGCAGGGGGAGCAGGGGAAGCAGGGGAAGTAAAGAGAAAATACTAATAACTTTTACTACTAAAATAGTTCAAAATACACTTAATTTCTTTCTCTCCCCCTGCCTCCTCTGCCTCCTCTGCCTCCCCTGCTTACTCACCTCACAAAATCGCATTGCTCCCCATTGAACTCTCCCCTGCTCCCCTGCACAATGTTAAATACAGCTGAAGCATTACTTATAAATAGTCATCATATATAATTAAAATTGAAACTGGAGTTAATACAACTTAAGTATTTCTTATTGATGTTGAAGCTGTAGTTATAAACGCTCATACTGCTATAAGTAAAATTGAAGTTGTAGTTAATACAACTTAAGCCATAGTTATAGATAGTCATAGTGTCATAAGTAAACTAGAAGCTGTAGTTAATACAACTGAAGCGTTACTTATAAATGTTGAAGCTGTAGTTAATACAGCTTCTTCTGCGGTTATAAATGCTCAAGCTGTAGTTAACACAACTTCTTCTGTAGTGATAAATGCTCAAGCTGCGGTTAACATAGCTTCTTCTGTAGTTATAAATGCTCAAGCATAATCGAAGTTTCGATTGAGGAAATGCATTCCAATACTTCTCGGTTAAGAATTAAGCGGTATTGAGAATATAGGAATCCGGTTTGATTTATGAAAGAAATTAGGTATTGTAGGGTGCGTTAGGATGAAGTCCGTAACGCACCAAACCCTTAATAATGGTGCGTTACGCTATCGCTAACACACCCTACGTATCTACGTATCTGTTCAAAAATCAAATAGGAATCCTATAGAAATAGCTAATGCTAGCTTCGGGCTTTTTCATACCAAGATACAAGCGAGGGAAAAAGCGATCGCTGAATTCTAAATTGAACAAGTCGGAAGGTATCGCAGGAGGCAGGAGGCAGGAGGCAGGAGGTAAAAGTATTACTATTCCTAGCCTTGAAGTTTTCAAAATGTCCTAACCTATGTGGCTACGGCTGTATTAACTTGATGGACACTAATTATGGTTAACTCAAAAAAGAGTCCATCTGTTACAAAGTTTAGGGGATGGAATGTTTGGGATGACTACTCGTTGGTTTTTGGCGATTGTGATGGGAAGTGCGATCGCTTCGAGGGCAAATTGTGCTTCTGCTCAAATTACCCCAGATAGCACTTTGCCTAATAATTCTGTTGTTACACCAGATGGCAGCACCCTCAATATCACAGGGGGAACGCAAGCAGGAAGTAATTTGTTTCACAGCTTTAGGGAGTTTTCTGTTCCTACTAACGGCGCTGCTTCCTTTAATAATGCTTTAGATATTCAAAATATCATCGGTAGAGTAACGGGTGAGTCAGTCTCTAACATTGATGGGTTAATCCGAGCTAACGGTACAGCCAACCTGTTTCTGATTAATCCGTCGGGGATTATTTTTGGTCAGAATGCTTCGTTAAATATTGGTGGTTCTTTTGTTGCGACTACAGCTAATGCACTGCAATTTGGAAATCGAGGATTTTTTAGTGCTACTGATAAAAATATTCCTTCACCGTTGTTGAATATTAATCCTTCAGCATTACTGTTTAATCAGATTAATCAAAACGCAGCGATTCAAAATAACTCAATAGCACCCACCGGAACAGATCCAGCAGGCTTTGATGCATTTGGTTTACGAGTACCAGATGGTAAAAGTTTACTGCTGGTGGGTGGTAATCTTAGCATGGATGAGGGACAATTAAATGCTTTTGGTGGGCGAGTTGAGTTAGGAGGATTGGCCCAAGCTGGTACTGTAGCGCTGAGTGTAGCTGGCGATAATCTCAGCTTGAAATTTCCTGAGAATGTTGCGCGAACCTCGGTATCCCTTACCAATCAAGCTGCAATATATGTAGAAGGGGCTGGTGGCGGTGATATTGTAGTCAATGCAAAGAATCTAGAGATATTGGAAGGAAGTATTTTAAGCGGTGGTATTGGGGCAGGTTTGGGGACACCTGAAACAATTGGGGGAGATATTACGCTGAATGCTACCGGGGAAATCAAAGTTGCAAGCAATGGGAGCAGAGTTGCCAACGTTGTAGGCTTGGGGTCACTTGGTAATGGGGGTAACATTACTATCGACTCTGGTTCCTTCACATTACGAGATGTTGCTCGACTTTCTACCTCAATATTGGGGCAAGGAAATGCGGGGAATGTGACAGTGCGAGCACGTGATGCTGTTTTCCTTGCAAGTAATGCTGCCATCCTCAGCACGGTGCAACCAGGGGGCGTAGGTAAGGGAGGCAATATCGATATCAATGCTGCAACACTTTCATTAATTGATGTTGCTCAAGTGGCAATAGTCACTCGTGGAGCATTTGGGAACCAGCTAGCAGGACGGGGGAATGCAGGCAATGTCAACATTAATGTTACTGGCGCTGTTGATATTACTGGGGAGAAAAACGGTGCTCGTAGTGGGATTTACAGCCGGGTGGAAACAGGGACAGTTGGCAATGGTGGTAACATTACTATTAATTCTGGTTCTTTATCGTTACAAGATAAGGCTCAACTACAAACCTCAACATTTGGACAAGGGAATGCGGGGAATGTAACAGTGCGGGCACGTGATACTGTTTTCCTTGCAGGTCAACCAACTGGTATCCTCAGCACGGTAGAAGCAGGGGGCGTTGGAAATGGAGGCGATATCGATATCAATGCTGCAACACTTTCATTAGTTGATGGTGCTCAACTGCTAACTATTACTCGTGAAGCATCTGATACCCAGCCAGCAGGACAAGGGAATGCAGGCAATGTCAACATTAATGTTACTGGCGTTGTTGATATTACTGGCGCGAAAAACGAATTTAGCAGTGGGATTTCCAGCATTATAGGAACGGGAACAGTTGGCAATGGGGGTAACATTACTATCAATTCTGGTTCTTTTTTATTACGCAACGGCGCTCAACTTTCTGCGTCAACTTTAGGAGTTGGGAATGCGGGGAATGTGACAGTGCAGGCACGTGATGCTGTTGACCTCGCTAATGATGCTGACATCTTCAGTACGGTGGAATCAGGGGGCGTTGGAAATGGAGGTAATATCAACATCAACGCTGCAACACTATCACTTACTGATAAGGCTCAATTGATAACTATTACTCGTGAAGCATTTGATACCCAGCCAGCAGGACGGGGGAATGCAGGCAATGTCAACATTAATGTTACTGGCGCTGTCGATATTAGTGGGGGGAAAAGCGGTTTCAGTGGGATTGGCAGCGAGGTGCAAATGGGGACAGTTGGCAATGGGGGTAACATTACTATCGATTCTGGTTCTTTTTCATTGCAAAATGACGCTCAAGTTTCTGCGTCAACTTCGGGAGTTGGGAATGCAGGCACAATTAAAGTTAATGCTGCCAATTTTTTCACCATTTCTGGTAGCAGTTCAAACTTTACAAGTGGGTTGTTGGTTCTCTCTGAAAGTCCGACGGGTGCTGCTGGAGATATTATCGTCAACTCACCTAAAGTTACCTTAGACAACAGTGGCACACTCAACGCCGAATCTGCATCAGGTAACGGTGGCGACATCAACTTACAAACTGATTTACTGCTTCTGCGTCGTGGCGCTCTAATTTCCACCACCGCAGGCACAGCAGAAACTGGTGGTAATGGTGGCAACATCACCATTAATAACCCGTCGGGCTTCATTGTTGCCGTCCCAAGCGAAAATAGCGACATCACTGCTAATGCTTACACAGGCAGTGGTGGAAGAGTAGTTATTCAAGCTTTTGGTATCTATGGCATTCAACCCCGCCAGTTTTTAACATCTCTTTCGGATATCACCGCTAGTTCTGAGTTTGGTGTAAACGGGACTGTAGAACTTAACACGCCCGATATCGACCCTAATAGTGGCTTGCTAGAGTTGCCAACAATACCAGTTGGCACCAAGGTAACACAAGGCTGCTATAGTTCTGGTTACGCCCAAAACCGATTTGTGATCAGTGGACGTGGCGGTTTACCCCTCAATCCCTATAACTTTCTTTCTCCTAATACAGTTCTGGTAAATTGGGTAACGCTCAATCCCAGCACCAGAAACCGCAAGAGTCCACCTGTTACCATCAAACCTACTACTGCTACGCCAAAACCCATTGTAGAAGCTACAGGGTGGGTGATGAATGCAAAAGGGGAGTTGGAACTTACAGCGAATGCACCCAGCACACCTCATAGTTCCTGGCAAAACCCTGTATCTTGCCGTGCTTCTTAGATGTTAGTTTCCAAAGCTTCTAACACATTCTGCGTATAGGCAACGTTTTGATTCCCTTCGTCTTCAAAGAAAAAAGAGTTTGTATAAATTACTACTACAAAACTTCTTAGAGGAAAACTCAATGAGGCGATCGCAGATAAGCATTGAATTCATAAGCTAAAAATCTTTTAATTTGCATCCTCAAAAAAATGAATCTCTTGTGGGGTGGGCATCTTGCCCGCCCTAGTTGTGCAAATTAAATGCGCGACAGCTTATTACAATTGGTCAAGCCTCACAACAAGCAATGTAATACTTCTCGGTTAAGGCCAAAATTGGGGTAAAGTAACAATGGAAGTGAGATCACAGAAGAAGAAAAGGGCATAAACAAGAGGACTTGGGGACAAGGGGAAAGACTTGTTTCAAGTTCTTACCTCTTGTCTCCTTGCTCCCTGCTCCCCCGCCGCTTCAGTCAGAGTGGATTGCAGACATAGACGCAAAGCGGCTACTCTTCTCCTGACGGAGACGCTACGCGAACGGGTTCTTCAACGGAGTACCTGTAGGGTACGAGAAACGTTATACATGCTTCTGATAAATTAAGAGAATTTACCAGTAATTATCTAATAAAAAATACAATTATTTGTGGATTTTGCGGAACCATAATTGATTTCTAGTAGGGCATAGTACAATACTTTTCGGATAAACCCAACAATCTCTTTTTTGGTCTGGGGGAAAGGTTAA
>NZ_JAYGHD010000316.1:0-36735 GCF_034932245.1 Nostoc sp. UHCC 0251 | reverse complement strand
GCGGCCACGATAGTTTAGGGGTAGCCCTACGCAAAAATAGCTCGATGCCAGGTTTGATATATACAAACAAAAACTCTCTAGCTGTTATACGAGCTAGAGAGTTTTTGTTTATCATAAATTTAGTTTGGGATAAATCACTATCATTCAAGAACTTTGGAATTTTGGAATTGAAGAAATAAAATCCAACGTGAATTAGGGAAAATACTTAACCAGGGATAAATTAACCAAAATAGTAATAGTGATTGGATAATGAAACGCAGATTATTTAAAGTATTCTTCCATCCAGATTCATGGTTCCATTGCGGATGATTAGAAAAATCCACATCATTATTTTCTTGTACTTCAGTCTCAAGTTGACGAGATTGATTTAAGCTTACAGCAATTTGATATCAAACCCGCCACAAATATCATAAACTTAAAAGATGTGAAAAAGAAGATTATTAAGAAATGGCAGCATATTCAATCGACTTACGAAAGAAGATATTAAGTGCGTGGGAAAGCAAAGAAGGCACGCAGAGAGAACTAGCAAAACGATTTAAAGTTAGTTTATCATTCATCCGTGACTTCTTGCGTCGGTATCGAGAGACGGGGGAGATAACTGCCAGACCACAAGGAGGAGATCGCCGCTCGAAGCTCAAAGGTAAAGAGGAAGAATTATTAAAGATAATGCTGACAGAACAAAGTGATATATATTTGCGCTAACAGCATATTTGGTCAAAATCCCACTTTTATTAGGAATGGTAGTAGTAGAAGTCGTGGTGGCCAGATAATTTGTAGTTCCCTGTTCACTGTTGATATACTCGTAAATGCCAAACTCTTCAATACCCCAACGTAGGAGAATTGCTTCTACTTTAGCAATTTCAAAAGATGTACAATCTACAATTATTAAATAGTGTCCAACCTCTACCCGCTGGTTATATGCTCTAGCTTGCTCTTCCGACATTCCCCAACCAACCAATGCACCAGCAAAAGTCCCAGTAGCTGCACCTATGCTAGCCCCTACAAGGGTTGTAACCAAAGCGGTTGCAGCTGCCCCAGCCAGCATTATTGGACCAACTCCAGGAATTGCTAAAGTACCAAGACCTACTAATAAACCAGTCAACCCACCTACAGCGCCCCCTGAAAGCCCTCCTACTGTCGCGCCTTCGTCGGATTTATCACCTATTTCATGATTACCAATCTCATGGTTGCGGTCTACATTCTGTACAACTACAGATACTTTTTCCATCGCCAAGCCAGAATTTTTCAACTCATGTAATGCCTGTTCTGCATCTCGACGATGAGTAAATACGCCTACAGCACGTTGATATTGACTTAAAACCATTATTACTCCTTAGTAGCGCAGGAAGATTAATTACCTAAAAATTTAGTATTTCATTAGATGTAATATTAAATACAAGTTTATTTAACTGAAAATCATCCATCCTTAGTAATAAAATTCATGACAGGCGCTGTAATCATTATCTCTCTGGATTTTCTAGCTTTTTCATCCTATTAAGCCATACGTGAAATTTCAGAAACCACATAAGACTAGGAATAATTTGGCGCTAAATTATACAAACGCAAACTATTCATTAGGAGTAAAAAGTTAAAAAGCTGATAAATAGGTACTTTTAATCTCCATAGTTTCTCACGATTCAATTCGGATTGCTATATGATGTTCAGCCATGATTTTGTTTCTGTAATATCAATTCTCTTACAGAAACGCTGAGAAAAAAGCGATGCCTACGGCGGGCTACACCTACGCATTCAACAGAAATTTTTCAATATCCGCCTGATATAGTTTGGTTATCTCATTTGCATTGGAATTTGTTCTTGAGCAAGGGTAGCAGGAGGAGAAATTTGTCTGCAAAGCTAGGGCAACTTTCCCACTTTTTCCACCTCAGTAGAATGTTGTTGTGTAAAGAAGTATTTCTAAAGAATAATGTGTTGTACTAAACAGATCAGTAATTTTTTTTATCTGTACTTGACTGAATAGCTTTGTTCAAATCCCGTAGCAAGTTTTCTTCTGCATCTTGCTCTTGCTTGAGTTCTCTAATCATTTCTTGACTAGAACCAATCAGCAACCCCGCAACTGCACCAGCGATCGCGTATTTTTGCTCCAAATCTTGATACATCTGACTCGTATAAGGGGAAGGAAGTAAGCTAGCAGTAATAAAACCAATTCCTGCACCCAAACATGCTGTCACCAATCCAGAGAAAGCGATCAATCTAGCATTCATTTGCTTTACTCCAATGCTTATAACTTTGCTAAATGATCAGGAGATCATCTACATTGTCTCAACGTCTCTCAAAGTTGCAACTTAATCTTTACCTCTTGTAATAGAAATAAAATATGAAGATTGTTTTGGATGAATTCTTGCCGCAATGGAATTACACCGCTAAACCAGAGTTACAGGTTATTTAATCCACGATCCTAACTTGCGTTCAGAGGTAGTATCCTGAGATGAGGGAAAAAAGTTAATTACTAATCGCTTATTGCCTTTGTATGGCTAAGTTGAATTAGCAGCCAAGCTCCTCCAGAGGATATTAATAACAGCGGTGTCAACCAATCACCCCAACGCACATATAAAGTCTGCGTTTGTCGCCGATAAATTGTTTCAGCATGAGTTTCGTAAGTATTATATCCAGATATCCACAAGGTTCTGCCGTGAGGATCTATAAAGCCTGAATATCCGGTATTAGTTGCCCGTGCTGACCATCTATCAGTTTCAATTGCCCGCATGATATCCTGTGCATGATGTTGGAATGGCATCGATGCAGTGTAATGGGCATCGTTAGAAGAACTGAGGATAAATTGCCCACCCGCAGCAGCTTGACGGCGAAATTGCTCAGGAAAAGCAGATTCATAACATATACTAGCGATCGCCCGACCAAAAGGAGTGTCAAATATCTGATTTGCTGAACCGGCAACTTGGTGTGCCTCCAGTGGCGACAAGCGTTGAACTATCCCGCCTAAAATTCCTTCAAAGGGAATATATTCTCCCAAGGGTACTAGTTTAGACTTATCGTAGCGGCTGACAATTTCACCCTTACTGTTGAAAGTAAACAAGCTAATTGTATAACTGTCTCCTCGTTCGCCAAAAGCCCCAATCCAAGCAACTACACCTTTCTCCTTCACAGCTGCAACTAAAGCAGTTCCCAGCAAGTTGCGCTGGAAAATAGGTAAGGCTCCTTCTGGGGTGAGGACTGCATCTACACCTTGGTCTGCTAAAGTTAGATATCCATTGGTATAGTTTTCTTGGGCGCGACGAAACCCTTCAGAACTTCGTAAAAGTCGGTTCGGGATATTACCCTGAACAATCCCCACTTTCAAGGCTGCTTCTGGTAACTGGGCGATGGGACGGCTATATAAGATAAAACCGATGAGGTGTAAGGTAATTAATAGTCCTGTGGCGATAACCCAGTATTTATTAACGAACCGCACAGACGCGGAGGACAGAGAGGAAATTTTGGCTGACTTGGCGTTTTGGCGGTTCGTCCATCCTTCCGCAATTAAACCATTAACAGCAACGATCGCAGCTGTCACAGTATTAGGCCCAGAGAGTTGCCCCAGGTGTACAATTACAAGATTGTGCGGACTTTGAGTATAAGCAAGGGAACTCCACCACAAAGGCCCCGCACTCCACAGACTCTCTAATCCGCACCAGACGGCTGTACCAATCAGTATACGGAGCCACGGTTTTTGTCCGTTTAGGCGAACCATCACAGCCGCCCAAATACTAACGAATACTCCTCCCAAGAGGCTGATAAATCCCCAACAAAAAAGGGTGATTAACAAACTTGGCAACCAAGGAACGCCCAACCATGTCATCGGATGAATTCCGGTAATCCAAGATAGGGCGACACCGTGATAACCGATACCCCAGAAGAGAGCAGGGGGAGCAAGGAGGGATTGGTTTTTGCCTTTGGCTGAAGTGACAACTAGCACCCATAAGGGGGCTAGAGCAATCCAAGCCAAGAACCATGCGCCAACAGGGGCGACGGTCAGCCCCATTAAAATACCGCTAGCTAAGGCAATCAAGTAAGGCAGTAAAGAGGTTAACCTCTCCCCCTGCCTCCCTTGCAACGCCAGATCCCCCTGCTTTTTATTCAGCTTCTTCTGCATCGGCAGCATCAGGTGGAACTATTGCCACTCCGGTAATAGCGTCATCTTCGTCTAAACGCTGCACTCTAACTCCAGTTGCCGATCGCGATTGGATAGAAATCGCATTTACGGCTTGACGGATGATAATACCGCGATTTGTCACCATCATGATTTCATCATCATCATTGTTGACAATGCGTAGGGTTGCCAACTTGTCTTTGGTTTTGCGGTTTTTGAACTTGGTTGCCATTAAACCCTGACCAGCACGATTTTGCAGGCGGAATTGGGCAACTGGTACGCGCTTACCATATCCTCCCATTGTAATTACCAATACCCAAGGGCCAACAATGCCACTGCTAGGCACTTCTGCGGACTCTTCATTAGTTTCAGTAATTTCGATATCTTCTGTTTCAATTGCTTCGATGTCTTCAGTTTCGGCTTCTGTAACTATATCCAAAGTTTCAAGAATTGCTGCGGGAAGGATATCCATACCCACCAGTTCATCTTTATTTTTGAGTTTCATGGCTTTCACCCCACGAGTCGCCCTACTTAAAGGACGCAGTTGTTCGTGGTTGCACCGGAAATTAATTGCCATCCCGTTACGAGAACCAATGATTACACTGTCCTCTACTCTGGCGCGTCGCACCCAGCGCAGTTGGTCGCCTTCTTCTAAGGAAATAGCAATCAAACCATTGGCGCGAATGTGACTAAACGCTGCCAATTCGGTTTTTTTGATATTGCCGCCTTTGGTGAGCATGACCAGATATTCTTCACTGCTAAACTCGTCAACAGGAACAATAGAGGTGATTTTTTCCTCTTTGGGAATCGGTAGCATCTGGACAATTGGTGTCCCTCGGCTGGTACGCGAACTCGCCGGAATTTGATAAGCTCTTAGGCAATATACAACACCACGCTCACTAAAGAATAAGATACTGTCGTGATCGCAGCAAGTCAAAAAATGCTCAATGGTATCATCATCTTTCACCTTGGCTGCGGCTTTGCCTCTGGTAGCACGGCTTTGCGCTTCAAAGGTGTTAACTGGCATCCGTTTGATGTAGCCTTGCTCTGTAACCAGAATTATTGCTTTTTCATTGGCAATTAGGTCACGGTCATCTAATTCCCCTTCCCCTGGTAAAATCACTGTGCGGCGGGGTGTGGCGAAACTAGTTTTCAGTTGCCCGACTTCGGTTTCAATGATTTCTAGCACTCTTTCCCGGCGTGCCAAAATATCTTGCAAGTCGGTAATTTTCGCTTGTAATTCCTCGTGTTCCAGACGAATTTTGTCTGCTTCTAAGGCAGTCAACCGCCGCAATTGCATTTGCAAAATTGCATCTGCTTGCACTTCCGAAAGTCCGTAAGTTGTGATTAATTCGCCTTTGGCTGTGGGCGCATCGGGAGCATGGCGAATTAAGACAATAATTGGATCTAAGTGTGACAGCGCAATTAATAATCCTTGCAGGAGATGGTCGCGTTCTTCGGCTTTCCGCAGTTCGTAGCGGGTGCGTCTAGCAATGGATTCGATCCGGAAATCCAAGAAGACGGTTAAGAACTGCTTGAGGGTGAGTACTTGGGGTTCGCTATTCACCAACGCCAGCATGTTTGCGCCGAAGTTGGCTTGCAGTGGCGTTTGCTTGTAGAGGTTGTTCAGCACAACGCGGGGATAAGCATCACGCTTGAGTTCGATGACAACTCGCATCCCGTCGCGATCGCTTTCATCTCGGATATCTGCGATGCCCTCTAGCCGCTTTTCGTTCACCATTTCGGCGATTTTTTCAATCAGCGCCGCTTTGTTGGTTTGATAGGGCAATTCAGTGATGATAATTGCTTCTCTATCTGGGCGTCCCCGTTGTTCTACGGTTTCAATGTTAGCGACACCACGCATGGTGATGGAACCACGTCCGGTAGTGTAAGCTTCACGAATGGCAGATGTTCCCAAAATTTGCGCCCCAGTCGGAAAGTCTGGGCCGTGGACATACTGCATTAATTCGAGATCGGTGATTTCTGGATTGTGGATTACAGCCACTAAAGCATCAATCAATTCGCCCAAATTGTGCGGCGGAATGTTGGTTGCCATACCCACGGCAATCCCAGAGGAACCGTTGAGCAACAGCTGCGGAATCCGCGCCGGTAAGACTGTTGGTTCTTGCTGTGAACCGTCGAAGTTATCGGCGAAATCTACGGTTTCATACTCGATGTCGTGCAGTAGACCAGCGCTAGTTAAAGCTTGTAAGCGGCATTCTGTGTACCGCATGGCGGCTGGCGGATCATTGTCTACCGAACCAAAGTTACCATGTCCGTTAACTAGGGGCGATCGCATGGAAAAATCCTGCGCCATCCGCACCAAGGCATCATATACTGCCGTATCGCCGTGGGGGTGATATTTACCCAATACTTCCCCCACCACACGGGCGCATTTCTTAAAGGGGCGATCGTGAAGCAGACCTAGCTCGTGCATTGCGTAGAGAATGCGACGATGCACAGGTTTTAGACCATCCCTGGCATCTGGCAACGCCCGACCCACTATCACGCTCATGGCGTATTCTAGATAAGACTGCGACATTTCGGTTCGCAAGTCTATCGGGATAATCCTCTCCTGTGAGGTTGTCATAACCTAAAAATCTCCAAAAATCGTAGATTTTAGCTTGTTTACTCAACAAAGCGCAAAATTATTCTAAATTTCTCTTGAATAATTGCCATAATTTGATACAATTCTAGCATATATTGCCTATCTTTTGCCTGGAAAACTAACCCAAATATCTAGTAAAAAAAGAGTATAATAATTTACACTTTATAAGCTCTACCTAATTAACAAGAACAGTGAACTAAAAGGTTGCTTAGTGCAAAATTACTTAAATTGAAAGATGACGGGGCAAATTTAAGGCAACAATTTAAATTGGCTTTATAGCTCTTACTTTTATAACCGTTATTTATTAGATTTGTCACTAAATAAGGTCTGAAAAATTAAACCATAGTTGATCATTTCTACTTAGACAAAGAGCAGAAATGGATAAAGCCTTCCAAAATGTAATTAAAGGAACACTTGCAGAAATTGGTATCAGAATCAACAGGGCATTTTCACGTAAAGGAGAGCAAATTTTGGCAGCAGTCCGAGTCCGCCAGCATGTTAATCCACTTGGTAAAAAGTATCAAACACCAGCAAGTCCCCAAGACTTTGAAAAAATTTATGCAAAGCCAAATCAACCGCTACATTTAGATATTGGCTGCGCTAAAGGACAGTTTTTGGTGAATATGGCCCAAATAGAACCAAACTGGAATTATCTCGGCTTGGAAATTCGAGAACCACTGGTGGTGGAGGCGAATAAGTTACGTTCTGAGTTAGGTTTGACAAACTTGCACTACTTATTTTGCAATGTGAATAACTCATTGCGATCGCTGTTATCTTGCCTCCCCCCAGGAAGTTTACAACGCGTTACAATTCAATTCCCCGATCCTTGGTTTAAAACCCGCCATGCTAAACGCCGTGTAGTACAACCAGAACTAGTGGCAGAATTAGCCAATTATGTTGCAGTTGGGGGAGTTGTATTTCTGCAATCAGATATGGAATTTGTCGCTGTGGAAATGCGCGATCGCTTTGCTGCCCACCCAGCTTATCAGAAAGTTGGTACAGGAGAATGGTTAGCAGAAAATCCGCTACCAGTACCCACAGAACGGGAAATAGGTACGCAAAAAAAGGGTGAGCCTGTTTATCGAGCTTTATTTAAAAGGGTGACAAATACGGACTAGTACAACACAGCGTAAATCTAGCTACAATAATCCTCATGCTGTGGATGGTTCGCCCATGAAACATATTTTCACTCTAGAAGAATATACCGCTCAATTGTTGGAGTCTACCGATGATGAAGAGACGTTGCATTGCAACGTCTCTACAATTCATTTATGGTGGGAATTTTTCAAATTTTGCAACCACGCTTGAAACAACGAGTCCATAATTTGTTCTCTCACTGCTTGATTTAATTCTATGGGGAACCACTTTTCTACTCTCATAACGTGATATCCCACTTTCGTTTGCACAGGGCCAATAATTTCACCTTCCTTAGCTTCGGTAAGAGGTTTGGCAATTTCCGGTACCAGTTCTACTAAATAGCGAATTCCTACAAAGCCGCCATTTTCTTGCGACTGCTTACCTTTAGAATGTTCCAAAGCCAAAGCACAGAAAGAAGCTTGTCCTTCGCGTAGAATTTGCACGATTTTCCAAGCAGTTGCCAGGTCAGCAACCAGAATTTGCGATAGCGCTACCCGTCTGTAGTTGTCGCGGTTAGAAACATAAGAGCCATCGACTGTTACACCGAACAGATGTTCTTTAAGCTTCTTCTCTAACAGTGCTACTTTAATTCCTTGCGACCACTCATCTACACTAATGCGCTGCTCCTCCAGCCATGCACTAGTTTCTGCATTTCCCCATAACTTGTGTTCTGAGCGGAAAGCATCGCCAGCGGCTTGCCATTCATCATCAGATATTTCAATTCCCAACTGGTTGCAGTTGGCTAAAACTAATGCCTCACGTTCAGCAGCGATCGCTATTTCTGCAAACCTAGCAGAATGACGCAGATATGTCAAAATTTCTGCATCGGTTGCTGGATGGGCTTGTACGGGTTCGTTGGTTAAAAGCTTGAGCGGTAAAGTTTGTTCTAATTGTTCGGTCATGGCTTGATGATATTTAAGTAATATTGTTATTTCTATCTGCCAACAAGCAAACGTTCGGTAGGAATTTCGTGAGGCTTGATGCGGTTGCGATGTAAGTCGCCGTAAAGGTTGAGGTAATCGATTTCTTCAGGAGTAAGTTTGCCCTTTTGCACAGCTTGAATTGCTGCATCTACATGTTCACGAGTTTGCCAACCTGCTAAGGCAACATCTACAGAGTTTTGACTTAAAGAATAGCGATATAAATCTGGAACTGAAGGTTGCCAGCATCCAGTTGGTAGATTAGCCGGGGGTTCCCAGAGGGCACCAAGCATACCCGCTGACTTAAAGGTGACAATCCCTGGTCGATGGGGATCGTTAGCATCCAAATGGGGGAAAACCTTTCTTTGGGCTGTACGATGTGCCACGTTGTGCCTCACCATCACAACGTCCAATAAAGGGCTATTTAACCACTGTTTTGCTAAATCGTGGTCGTGAAAAGAAGCACCAATATAGCGCACTGCACCCATCTTTTTCAGCTTTTCTGAGACACCAAACATTCTTTCTATCTGGCGCTGACATACTGTATTGGGACCACGGATATCATCAGAAGCGCTGATACACTTTTCAAAAGCAGGATGATTATGCTCATCAATCCAGCCCCAGAAAAACACATCAACGTAGTCAATACCCAGGTCGATAAATTGATCGAATAAATAGGTAAATACTGTGTCTGGGGTTTTAATCATGTAACTGACAGTTGCCAGAACTACCTTTTCACGCATTGAGGAACCGCGTCCGCATAATTGGCGGAGTGCGGGACGCATGGAACTATAAAGATATTGATGTAAGTCGCTGGAGTAGAAAAAAAAGTTGATGCCTTGGTCGAAGGCGTAAAGGGTATCTTCACTGGAGATGTGGCCCCCACCTCCTAGTCCTAAACAACTAACAGTTAAGTCAGTCCGCCCAAGTTTGCGGTAAAAAGGTAGATCTGATTGAGCAAATCTACTATTAGCAATGGCAAGTTCCTCAGCAGCTGTTAACTGCGGCTGAGAATCAGGAGTCTGAAAATCAGGAGCAAGATTAGTAATTTTCATAACTTTAAAGCAGGGTAAATATCTTCAGATTTGGCATTGAGGTAAGGACGTTGTAAGTCAATTTCCAGCGCGGAGAATTGTGCAAAAATCGATGCCATCCGACCTTCTGGCGAATTATCATCTTGCTCCCAAGCTTTTATCAAACCATTGGTTATAATTTGACAGCGATTCGTCCCAAAACTTTCTTTTTCGCCAAATTTTTGGTCTGGTTCTTCAGCGATCGCTAATCCTGGTGCGATTAGTTTAGTAAATAAAGGCACTTCTGGCAGAAAATGGGTCTGGTGTTCTGCATACACCTTTTCTAGTATCGGGTGGACAACTTCATAGTTGTTTTTGTCAAAGTAAAGTACCGCTGAGTCATAACGCCCATAATCTGAAGGGTTGTATAAAGCTTTAAAGTTGAAAGGCAGGGCGATGGCATTAAGTTGGGTAGTCAAGCTTTCCATGACTGCAACTGTACCATCAGTAGTTAAATTAAAATAGACTCTTACTATATTTTCACCACTGTAAGAGCCTGTATTACTAACTGCCATGTAAAAACCGTTTTGCACCAAATTCTTGGGCAGTTTGATAGCAACTGGATTTCCTACAGTTACAGCTTCGTCTTGCGGTTGTAAATGTTTGCTGCGTTCAATGTGCAGAGTCAAACCACCCTTGTGTACTGCTAAAGCGCCATCTGATTCTTCTTTCACCACCAGCCAATCGGAACTAAAGTAGCCTTCACCTTTGTTGCTTTCATGGAGGCGATTGTAAAACACCACATCCACGCCTAGAAAGGTGTTATTTTCTAAATTTTGGTTGACTGCTAAATTTGTTGTCTCCCCATCAAGTGCTAAAGCACGTTTTAGGGAACCGTTGTAATAAATGCCGTAGAGAAAATTAGATAGTTGGGCGTTTAAATATTTATCTTGTACATCTGAGGGCAATTGCTGAAATCGTGGGAGTGTCTCAGCTGTGACTTCAAGGGGTTTGTAATCGGGATGGCGAATACAGAACTTCGATTCTATTTGAATTTTATTAATTATATCTTGCAATGAATGCTGCAATGACTCTGGAATAGCTGCTAGTTTTATTGGCAACGGATCTAGTAGTTGCATAGGTGCTTGCCTTTAACTAAAGGGAGATGGGAAGAAAAATGCCATTTTTGACATACTCCGACACTGACAACAAGCTGTACAGTTTAGGCTTCTCAACTAATCCAGAAGACAGCTTCTCCTACGAAGACGCTATGTGAACGGAGGCGTTGAGCTTTGTTTAAAGTCCACGAAATGACCTACCGCAGACTATGAATTTCTTACCTTATACCATACAAGTTTTACTGCCCTAGATGAGATGCTGGCTTATTTGCACTACCTCTCAAACCAATTGGTAACTTGTATTAATCAAAAATGTGCTGACTTACTTTTATGCTGTGCAACGGAGTCGCTTGTCAGTAGTCATTATACAACTGGACAGAGGCTTATTATCAGACATTAGTGTGGATGAAGCAAACCACAAGTATTTTACCAGGAAAAACACATAAATTAGCGATTCTTCAGCCACCCTATCAATCATATGATAGCGTAGCGGTAGCGAGTCCGCGAGCGTCTTAAAATCAAATATTGCTCAAGGGTGGGACTGCGACGCTCTCTACGAGACGCTGCACCAATGGGACGCCCTCTTTTCAGGATGAGTAAGAGGCTTGTTTTGGTTTAAGTTAAACGGTAGATAAGCTTGTGGATATAAGTTCTGATGCCTGCATTCCAAAAACTGTAGGAATTGATGCTTCTGGACGGCACAATAAAGACTTAGCCACTTGCAGCATACATATACCCGTATTACCAAAAGATTTTTGGTATTGCAGGGTTGATTGAATAGCGATAATCAAATTCCAACCAGCAAACTGTACGACTCGCTGTAAAAAGTCAGGACGATGGTGTAATATTTCTGGGAAATGATTTAAATACGCGATCGCTAAAGCAGCAACCGAAGGTTGGATTATCTCCAAGGGTGTTGTCGACATCCGTAAGGATTCATCGATAGTGATGGTTTTGCTGGTAATCATACTATTCAACCAGATATGTAGATAGCTACCAATGAGCGTACCTAAATCAAAAGCTGGATCTCCCCAACTGCACCTCTCCCAATCAATCAATCGTATAGTGCTGTTGCCAATACCTTGCTCCCAATCATCAGCTAATAGAATATTATTTAATTTCAGATCATTGTGTGTTAGACAACTGGGTTTTAAAGAATCTCCCAGTTCGGTTATGGCTTGGCCTAAACTGTCATATCGTTGATACAGAGAAAAGAATTTTAGACCATCAGCAGGAACAGAACCAAAAATTTCTGGGCTAATTCGTCCCAAATTTTTAACTAAATGCTCAACCGGATCGCTAGCTTGATTTTTAAAGGATGAAGAGATAAAATCTTGATAATCTTTATGATTGAAAGTTAAGCTATGGATGCGGGCTAAAATTGTTCCTATAGCAGAGGCTATTTCTAAGGGATAAATATTTTCCTTACCATAGAAAGCCATCACATCACGATAGTTATCTAGGTAATTAAAAATAATAATTGAATCATCGGGATTAAAGTTAAGTCCCTCTGATATCCAGTCGCGCATTTGACTTAATCCTGGAAATTTCTGGGCAAATTCCTGAATTTGCCATTCTCGCAAAAACTCACCAGATGCTTTCCCATCTAGGTTGAGAGGTTCTTGCTTGATCAGGACTTTACGACCGTCGGGAAAAGTCAGTAATAAGTTAAAGTTTTTAGCTGATTTCGGCTCAATTTTGGTATTAGCTTCGTTGTCTAATCCACAAAAACCACATAATTTTAGATATTCTACAACATTTTCCGAACTTAATATCATAGCCATATATCAGATCATTTTCTAGAAAAATCTATTTCTATAGGACTCATATTTGATTTCTGAAAAAACTCAGTACACCTTAAAAAGCCTTCTTTCCTGTTCCCTATTCCCTGACTACGTAGATCGTTTCAAAAATCAAACCGGATTCCTATATTTTAAACAGGACTTACGCAAAATCATGAGAAAACGTAGACGCGAAGCGGCTTACCTCAGGCTACCGCCAAGTACGCAAATGAATAAAAGGATGTTTGAAAAGATATTGGGCTAATGAATTCGCTACTACACAAGCGTTCGCCTAGCGTCTCGCAGAGAAGTCCACCTCCGTGGACTAAGAGAAAATCAAGGATTTTTAACCCACGGACGTGGGTAAAGTCTCGTGTAGCCGTGACTTATAGTCGCCAGGGCTTTTAAAACAGCCTCTAAGAGTTTCAGAGAGTTATTGCGTAAGTATTATTAAATTTGTGGCTGTTTTTATAATTCTATTTCTATTGGAGAAATCTATTTTTTTTGATTTCATTTATTTGGGCTAGCTTAACATAGACGATTATTTAGATGTAGCGATTTATGTTAATAAAAGATAGTCCGTGATTTCTCAACAAGTCCTATCTTTTATTAGCATTGTAAATAGGATTTATTGAAATTAAATCCCATTCACCAACATTAGGAATGGCAGTTTTGGCATTCCTATATGACTATATGTCCCAATGCATCAAATCTTCTCAGGGACATAAATTAATTGACCATTAAGCATTACCAACGACGGTGTTGGCATTACCATATGTGTTAGCGTTGAGGGTATTACCAGCTTTGGTAACAATGCTGTTGCTTTGTTGGTTGTTGTAATAAGTCCAACCACCCAAAACTTGAGCTAATTCACGACTTTCAGAGAGTTCGGTGAGGAAGCTTTCAGAATCTTGGAACAATTCAGAACCAGCAGGACGTAATTCAGAAATTTTAATGGAAGCCATGATCTTTTTCCTTCAAAAAAATAATTTGAGCAACTTGTAGTTAGAGAATTAAACGTTTATTTTGTTTAATTCTTAATTTCATTGTTATTGAATAAAGCTTGGAAATCAAGCTTTTCAAGTCGCTTTTAGAGACACAACTAAAGCTTTTATGTCTCTAAATTAAAATATTGCTTTGGCAGTAAATTATATTGAGATCAGAATAGAGCTTTACTACACCTCATCCCTTTTTTATAGTCCGGTATGGCTTTGTTGCATAATAAATCCGACCTTTCTCCAAAAGTCTTACTAAACAAGCCTCTCTCAATAATTCTGTGCCCGATAAAAGGCTATACGATTCGGTTAACGTTTTAATCTTTTGAAGATCACCCCAACACACCCTTAAAGAAGAGGTTTATAACCATCTTTTACCCCCTTAAAAGAGAATTGTCATAGTTTAAGCTGACCGTTTTGCGAGAAAAGGGGTTACCATCGGCAACCCCTTTTCTCGCCCTCATAAAAGTTATCATTATTAAATATCTATTGCCTCTTATTTTTTTGGAATAATTTATTTTTTGGAAGTCCCTTACATTGAAAAGTCAATGGTTTTATAAATAATTTTACAGACATTAGTGTAAAAGTTTTGTCTTTTAATATCGTCTCTGAGGGACTACATCTCTGAGAGGTTGTTTGAAAAGTGATTGACTCTGATTTTAAAAACTTATTAATCACCCCAAGAAAGCTTTAAAAGGGGGAGAAGCAGAATCAAAATTCCCCTTTTGAAAGGGAATATAGCAGGATAATTTTATACGAAAAAAGAAAAATGTATAAGCCTTGATTTATCGTTTTGTGCTATGGCTTTTTACCCCTTTCCCAACTTCTCCCTTAGTGGAGGAAAGGCTTTGAAACCCAGTTTAGTTTTTTATGCTTGTATAAAATCACCCTGCTTTTGAAGAAAGGGAACTTAGAGGGAGCTAGAGAGTAAGTCCACTAATATATTACATTAATATATTTTGACAAAAATTTAAGTATGTGTATTAGGGTAAAACTAAAACACCCTCTGAGAGGTTAAATAAGTAGCTATCATGAACTGGGCAGACTAGAACATATGTTGAAGAAGGCAGTCCTGATGAAACAAGTTTCATCGGGACTGCCTTTCTTGATAAATAAGATAATTCAGATAGCATGATGCTTCACAGAGGTCTTGTCCTCCTGCTGCGTAATCATTTGTAAGAAGTTAAAATAATTGCACTTTTGTAAAGAGGGCGCGAGAAAAGAAATGTAAAAAGTTCACCCGTTGCCAACAGAGTAGAATTTAAGGTTAGGCTGCGGAATTAGAGCTTAAACAATTAGAGTCTAACTGCTTAACAACGTCAACTTTAGCAATTTGTTCCTTTAGCCATTCAGAAAACAAATTTGAAGCAATATTTTGGTACGTGTCATTATCCAATTCCGGTTGAATAATCTCCTCTACCAAAATCAGATGTACTCCCAAAGATGTCACTATAGGTTTGAGAAGTTGGGGAGGCTTGGCAGCAAAGACAGCAGCAGAAATTTCTGGTTTCAAATCCT
The DNA here is from genome assembly GCF_034932245.1 of Nostoc sp. UHCC 0251. NCBI lineage: Bacteria > Bacillati > Cyanobacteriota > Cyanophyceae > Nostocales > Nostocaceae > Nostoc > Nostoc sp. UHCC 0251. The sequence continues at coordinate 21,540 of NZ_JAYGHD010000316.1, read as the reverse complement.
GACGATGCACTATCCCTCGATATCCCCCTTTGCGACGTAATTCCGTATCCTGGATGTATTTGTGAGCGATATCATAAAAACTCATCTCACCTTCTTTAATCGCATAAAAGAGTTCTATCGCCAAGTCTTCATCATCCAGAAAAACCTCATACATGACCACACCGACATAATCTAGCTGGTGTTCCAAGAAATAGGGTTCAACTTTATCTGCAAACAGATGAGCGGCTAACTTACTAGAAATAACGGTGCTGTAGACAATTTCTTCATAATCATCTACAGAAATACTATGTTTTTCCAACCACGCCCAGGTATCATCAGCACTATTGAGTTTGTTCATTAACCGGATTTGGTCTGCTGCCTTCTGAAGTTCCTCTGTCTCTACTTTGAGACTCGCTTCAAATGCGGCGTTTTCTACAACCTTGCGGGCAACAATCCCGTCAACAAACTCAGGAATTTGGCAAGATAGTTTGACTTGAGAAAGAATCTCTTCGTTGGTAATAATGATAGTTGGTAACATGATTTTATTTCTAAGTAAATAGACGACATTCCGACGCTGAGACTTGAGAGTAGTCACAACGCTTTATAATTTCACCCCACCCTGCTGCAACTGCTTAAACGGATCAAGCAAAAAATCAATAATCCGACGCTGGCGTACAATTACCTCAGCCGTCGCTGTATCCCCAGGATGCAAGGCAATACACTTATTAGCCGAGGAAATACAATTTTCTTTTAAGGCAATTTCCAGGTCGTAAGCTGCTACCTTTCCATTAGGTGTTTCTACCTCTATAGTAGTAGGAGAAATCTCTAATAATTTTCCTTCTAGCACGCCATAATCCTGAAACGGATAAGCATCAAACTTTAGCTTGACTGGCAATCCTGTTTGTAAAGAACCACTTTCAGTTGTTGCCATTTGCGCCCGAACTATTAAAGGTGAGTCTTGGGGTGCAATCTCTGCTACCATTGTTCCTGGCTGCACCACAGACCCAGCCCGTTGTATCGGTAAATGAAATACTTTACCATTCACGGTGGCTCTTAACAGTCGTTGTCCTAACTGGAATTTTAACGAGACAATCTGACTATGATTTTGAGCAATTTCTGCCTTAAGCGTAGTGATTTCTGTCTCTAAATTCTTCTGTTGTTCGTCGATTTTTAGCAGAGCAAGCTGACCAGAACGAGTCAAAGTCTGATAACTTCTTTCTTGTTCTTTAATTCGCAACTGTGCCTGTTCAATATCTGCATTTGCTTGCCGAATAGTCCGCTCATAAATACTCTGTTGTTCTACCAAACGTAGTTTAGCCTGCTGAATATCTGACTTATTTTGTTCGTATAACTGTTGCCTGTCTTTCGCTATATCTTGCTTCTCCACAACATAAGTTTCTGAAACAATTCCTGACTGCCAAAGACTGCGATAGCGTTCAACTTCTCGTTCGCTACTCGTCAAACTACTGTTTATTAACTTATTAGCAGTCTGACTATGCTCAAGAGTTTGCCGTGCCTGATTTACTTGAGCCAATTTTTCGTCTTTTTGTAAATCATAGGAATTCACAAGAGCATTCAGATTCTGTTGCGCTTGATCAACTTGAGCCTGCTTTTCTAACTGTTGAGATTGGTTCTGTTGCTGTTGAGTTGTAAAAGATACAACTAACTGGCTTTTAGATGAATTTAACTGAGAAAGTCGATTTAATTGTCCCTCTAACTTCTCCTGTGCCTGGCGTAATTCCGCCTTAACTAAATCCGATTCCAACACCAATAAAGTTTGCCCAGCTTTAACTGAATCACCTTCCTTTACCCGAATTTCGGCAACAGTACCTACTACAGCAGCATCCAGCTTCACCGTCTTTCCCTTTGGCTCAAGTCGCCCTCTTGCCATACCAGTTTCATCTACCTTAGATAGCATCGCCCAAGGTAAAATGATCGATACAAACACTACCAAAAAATACAACAATCCCCTTGTCCAAACTTGGGGCAAGCTATCAAGTAAATCCTTGGTAACATAAGCCCAATCCTCAGTTGATATAGCTGGTGTTTGCTCCCTTAAAATTCCCTCACCCTGTTCTACCTCATGGATTTGGGTTTGAACCTTTCCATTTAATGTGTTTGGCATGATTTTTCCTGATATCAATCAATTTGGGATTTTGGATTTTGGGAGTGGAGAGACAACAAAAGCTTTCTGTTTATCTTCTTTTTTCACCCCGCAACATCCAACTGCTGATGATTGAGATAAAAATAATGTCCACGCTTGGCCATCAACTCTTGGTGAGTCCCACTTTCAATCAATACGCCACGATCCAGTACTAAAATCAAATCTGCATTCCGCACAGTTGAAAGCCGATGGGCAATTACTAAGGTGGTTCTGCCCTGAAGAATTGTGTTTAAATTCGTCTGAATAATCCTTTCTGACTCTGCATCCAGATGGGAAGTCGCCTCATCCAAAATCAACAACTTGGGATTGCCTAACAACGCTTTAGCGATCGCAATTCTTTGTCGCTGTCCTCCAGACAACAACCCACCTCCTTCACCAATCTGGGTTTCATAACCCATAGGTAACTTTTTAATAAACTCATCAGCACCCGCCAATCGTGCCGCCTCAATAATCTCTGCTAAACTAGCCCCAGGATGTGCCAAGCTAATATTGTCCCGAATTGTTCCGCCAAACAAAAAGGTATCTTGGTCAACTACCCCAACCTGCTCCCGTAGAGAACGCAACGAAAGACTGGTAATATCGTGATCATCAATCAACACTTTGCCATTTGTGGGGGGATATAATCCCAAAACCAGCTTAGAAATCGTGGTTTTCCCCGAACCACTCCGTCCCACTAGGGCAACCATTTGCCCGCTGTGGACTTCAAAACTGAGATTTTCCAAAACATTGATATCGCTTTCAGGGTGATAGCGAAACGTTACATTGTCAAAGCGAATGTTACCTTGAATAGGTGGTAAAGATAGCCGCACCTGGTTCTGTAAATCTTCTTCTGGTTCCGCATCTAACACATCATTAATGCGTTCCACCGCAATCACCACTTCTTGCAATTGATTCCACAAAACTATTAATCGTTGAAAAGGTGTAATAATATTTACTAGTAACATATTAAATGCTACCAATTGCCCAATGGTTAGCTGGTTGTTAATCACTTGGTACGCCCCAAACCACAGCAAGATGCTAGTTACCACTGCTTCAATTGTGTTGCTGAATATTTGCAGACGATTGCTGATCATTTGCCCGGAAAAGTTAGTTTTTACTTCTTTACTTAATAACTCTTCCCAATGCCAACGCACTGTCTGTTCTACTGCTGTCGATTTAACTGTTCGCACACCAGAAAGGACTTCAATCAGATAGCTACTTTCATTAGCAACAGCATTAAATATTTCCCTAGAAATCCTTTGTAAAAAAGGTGTGGCAATCAATGCCAGCAAGAAAAAAGGCGGTACAATCACCAAGACCAACAACGCCATTTTCCAACTGTACCAAAACATCAATCCTAAATAGATAAAGACAGTGAGTAAATCCAGCAGGATGGACAAGGCCTCACCGGAGAGGAAACGTTGAATTTTGCGGTTTTCCTGTACACGAGAGATAATATCCCCCACATAACGGGACTCAAAGTAACTCAAGGGTAGCCGCAGGGTATGGCGAATAAATCCCACAATCAATGCTAAATCGAGTTTATTAGCTGTGTGGTCTAAGAGATATTGTCGCAACCCTGTCATCGCCACACGGAATAAACTGAAAATCAGTAACCCTAACCCCACCGCCGTTAAGGTTAGTTCAGAACGCTGCACTACCACTCGGTCTAAAATTAACTGCGTGAATAAGGGGGTAACAAGTCCAAATATCTGGATAAATAAAGAAGCGACAAACACTTCCAGCATTACTAAAGAGTGAGGCTTTATCAATTCAAAGAATTGCCAAAAAGGAGTAGAAGTCTCTTTGGTATCCTTGAGCATGGCTGTTGGTTGCAGCAGCAATGTGTAACCAGTCCAGTTGGCTTTAAATTCGGCATGGCTAAGGGTGCGTTGTCCAATAGCGGGGTCGCCGACAATGACGTGTTTGGGGGTAATTTGGTAGACAACGATGTAATGTTTACCTTCCCAATGGGCGATCGCAGGCAATTTTTGCTTCGCTAATTGGTCAAGGCTCGCTTTCACAGGTCGCGTGGTAAACCCTATACTTTCTGCTGCCGCCGATAACCCCCGCAGCGATGAGCCATTGCGGTCAACATTGGCCATATCCCGCAGGCGATTTACACTAAAGTTTTTCCCCCAATAGCGAGACACCATTACTAAACAAGCTGCACCGCAATCCGATCCACTCTGTTGGGCAAAAAACGGATAGCGCCGAATCACACGCTGTAATAAATGCCCGACTCGCTGCGTGGAGTTGGGAAAATAGGCTTTGCTAATTTTTTTCTCGCGTGGCTCTACTGCTGGCGTTGACAAAAGCTTCGTTTCATACACTCGTTTTGAGTCAGATGGCAGTGCTGGGGCGTTCTCTGAGTCCACTTGTTGGGGATTACGAGACATTGCCCTAGCCCACAAATGCTCCTGAATTTGGGGATATCTAGCCATCAATGGCCATAACACTTCAGCCGAAACAAAGCACAGTTGCAAGTTTACTGAAGCCCTGGCAGCGTAAGGTTTAAAGTCACCCTCCTTAAACAAGGTAAATTCTCCAAATGAGTCACCAGCCTCTAAAGTGGCGATTAACTCATCGGCGCTATCTAGCAACCTGACCTTACCAGCGATCGCAATATAAATTCCTGGTTGAGCATCAGTTCCTTGCCAGAATTTGCCGACTTTTGGGTTGATAAATTTACCTTGTTGAAGACAGTATTGATATTCCTCTGTCGAAAGAGAATAACCCAGAGTATTGTTTAACTGTTGCAAAGTTACTAACTGAGCGGATATATCTTGCGCCATGAATGTCTACATCTTTTCCTAATTTTGCAAAATTAATAGGTAAAAATTCAGAATCATCAGGAGTAATTGCCGATTTCAGGTCACTAATCAAAATTTTGGAACCTAGATCCTGTTTAGTGCTGCTTTGCTCAGAATTGCTGGGTTTTGGTAGTGTGGATAATCCCATCTGTTTGAGCAGTCGCTTGATATGGCGATCGCTTACCTCAATGCCAAATTCTTTTGCCAGATGTTTCCCCAACCAGTTTGTTGTCCACCGTCGAAAAACATAGCCATGATCGCGGGGACTACTACTAACCAGTTCTTTCAAACGTTCTAAATACTGCTCATTTATTGCTTTAGGGCGACCAATGGGACAATCTTGCCATAGGTGCGCCATCCCCATCCGGGCCATGTGCATCCAATACCTTGCTGTTGCTGGACAACATCCCAAAATTTGACAAATTTCCGTTTGAGTTTTTCCCTCATCTGCCAACAACATTATTTCAATGCGTTGCCGGTAAGATTCAGGTAAACTTTTTTCCAAACTTCCTAACAGTAATTTCCGCTGAAAAGATGTTAAATACTTACTGTTAGTTAAATTTGTATCCTTGGATTCAATTTTCGTTTGGCTGTTGGACATACACTTATAATTAACTAGTGTTTTAGACATAAGAATGCCTTGTCTGTAATGCATAAATGGGCACTTATTTCTACTCTAAGTAGAAATAAGTAGAGATATACAAAAGCTAATTTTCCCTTGTAGCTATAATACTTATCACGTTTTGTTTGTGATTTTATGCAAAGAATTGAATGTTAATAAGTGATATTTCTTTACAGCGAGGTTTTGTGCATTGCTTTTGTAGGTATGGATTAGGCTACAAATTCTATATCTAATATTTAAATTACAAAAATACTAGCTAAATTTTATAAAATTTTTGTGAAGAAAATTTTTTCGTGAATAGAGAAAAAATAGTCATAGCAGAATCGCCGTCACCACCAATGAAAATTATTTTTAAAGCAGTTTTTGAATGAATATACATGCGTAATTACACTTAATTTTATAAGTATTTGTTTTTACTTTAAAAGTGCAATTAGATATAGATTAGCTACAAATTAACTTTAGAAATTCCGAAGAATGATCGATTAATTTTCTTCAACCTGCATTTGTCACAAATCCTGGGATGGCTACGCCCACCGCAGGTATCGTATTCACCGCAAAACTTGCCCAGAGCAAATTTCGGTCTTTTTTGATGGGTAAGAGTTTTGATCCACTGTGAAACCCCTAAATCTAGGTTTTATAGGGCTTTGAGAATAGGAGCGAGAAACCCTGGTTAAAATGCTTGCTTAAAAAGTATGTTTTATATAGATTTAATATTTTATATGGGTCTTCCATTACTCTCATGAGAGAATAATAAGGTAAAGTATCGCAAACACTTTACTGGAGTAGATTTTAGGCAAGAAAAGCAGCCTAAACTAGAAAATTTATTGACGATTACTGTAAATGGTATAAAAAGGCAATTAGGAAGTGAAAAGGTTTGATCTCAGTTCTCTATGAAGTGCAACTTTATAAAGTAGAAATAATATAAATCTACCCACAGATAGAAGAGATCGCTTCTCTTAATGTGTATTGAAGATTGTTTTAACTTACGTCTTAAAGAAACTTGTTTTTCTGATCCCAAATAGCGAATTAAATTTTCATGAAAGGGAGGGTAACGGTAAATGTAGTACCGACTCCAACTTGACTATTGACTACAATCTCGCCTCCTTGTGCATCGACACATTTTTTAGCGATCGCTAGTCCCAAGCCGGTACCTGGAATGTTTCCCACATTGTCTGCACGTTGGAAAGGCTGAAACAATCGCTTTTGGTTTTCTTGAGGAATACCAATTCCCCAATCTTGGATTCGGAAAATTACCGCTTTTTCCTGACCAATTAGTTCAAAGCGTACTATACCACCTGGTAGTGAATACTTAATAGCATTGCTAAGTAAATTGCCCAAAATGTGCCGCAGCAAACTTTCATCCCAGAGTGCTTCGCTTAATTGCCCGAAACTAGCAAATACCAAAGTCAGTTGCTTATCATTTGCAAGCAATCGAACTTCTTCGACCATTTGGCGGCAAAAAGCTTCTAAATCTAAGCAGATGAGGTCATACCCTAGTCTACCAGAATCAGCTTTGCCGATGAATGTAACTTCATCCAATAGCTTTGCCATGTTTTTGATTGCCGAGCGAATCATTTGTAAATGATTCAGTTTTTTCTCTTTGGTCAATCTTTCATCTTGGTTTTGTAGTAATCCAGCAGCCAAGAGAATAGTATTTAGGGGATTGCGGATGTCATGGGAGAGCATTGAGACAAATTCGGATTTGAACTGGTTAAGTTCATTGGCTTTCACCAGTTCCGCAGTTCGTTCTTCAACCCGGCTTTGTAACGTTTCATTGACTGTGCGTAATGATTCTAAAACCTGCTTGCGCTCGATCGCATAACGCAAAGAGCGAACCAAAACATCTACATTTACCTGGCGCTTGACTAGATAATCTTGCGCCCCCTGCCGCACTGCCTCAATAGCCAGTTCTTCGTCATTAGTATTGGTTAGGACAACAATGGGTATGCTTGGCGCTTGACCAATCAGAGGAGGTAAAGATGATAATCCTTGGCTGTCAGGTAGAGTTAAATCTAATAAAATAACATCATAATTACACTTACTTAGTTCCTGAAGTGCTTCCCCCAATCGCGTCACATGAACCAGAGTAAACTCTTGGGACTGGGCTTGCGTTAGAAACTCTTGTAACAACCTAGCAGAAGCTAGATTATCCTCAATTAACAAGATTTTTACTGAGTAGCTCACAACCATAATCTTCGGGTTTCACCCCCTATTGCTCCTCTATCTTGTAATTTGTCATTAGTCATTGGTCATTAGTCATTGGTCATTTGTCATTTGTCATTAGTTATTCTCCCCCTGCCTCCCCTGCCTCCCCTGCCTCCTCTGCTCCCCCTGCCCCCTGCCCCTCTGCCCCCTGCCTCACTCTGATGGTAGCGTCACAGTAGAGAGCCAAAAATCTTCAATACTCTTGACGATTTGGAATAATTGGTTGAGGTTGCGAGATTTAGTGATGTAGCAATTCACATGTAAATCATAGCTGTGAAAAATGTCATCCTCATTTTTTGAGGTTGTTAGCACAACAACTGGAATACGCTTTAGTACTGGGTCGGCTTTAATTTCCGCCAGCACTTCTCGACCATCTTTCTTGGGCAAATTCAAATCCAATAGAATAAGGTCAGGGCGTGGTGCATCAGCATATTCACCTTCTTGGCGTAAATATGCCATAGCATCTATGCCATCCCTGACCGTTACCACTTGGTAAGGTACTGAACTATTTTTCAATGCTTCTTGGATTAAGCGAATGTCAGCTTTATTGTCCTCGACCAAAAAGATGGTTTTGTGTTTTTCTCCCGTTTCTACGCTCAATTTCGCGTCCTCCAACTGGAATCGTAAAGTAGAAGGTTGCGCCTTCACCCAGTTCTGACTCTACCCAGATTCGCCCCCGGTGACATTCGACAATCTTCTTACAGATGGCTAAACCCATACCTGTACCAGTATATTCATCCCGCGTGTGTAAGCGCTGAAAAATTACGAAAATGCGATCGCTAAATTTCGGATCAATGCCAATTCCATTATCCCGAACTGAGAACAGCCATGCATCTTCTATCCTTTCTGCTCCCACATGGATTTGTGGCGGCTGATCGCTATGGAACTTAATCGCGTTACCGATGAGGTTTTGGAATAGCTGCATCAGTTGGGTGTTGTCAGCCATCACAGTTGGTAAGGGGTCATGGGTGATAGTAGCTCCAGTTTCATTAATGCGTTGACGCAAATTGCCCAACCCCCGATTTAAGGCTTTCTCCACCTCGTTCATTTGAAATGCGATCGCTTGCATATCCACTTTCGAGTATGCCAACACGTCATCAATCAGCGTCTGCATCAGGCTAACTCCCTGCACAGCATAGCTGATAAACTCTTGAGCATCTTCGTCAAGTTCTTCGCTGTAGCGCATCTCCAACAGTTGCACGTAATTCACGACTTGATTGAGTGGTTCTTGCAAGTCATGGGAGGCAACGTAGGCAAACTTTTTCAGTTCGGCGTTAGAACGTTCTAAATCTTGCGCTAACTGGGCTAGTTCATCGGCTTGACGCAACACAATATTAACAATTGCTTTCCGCAGTTCCAACGCTGCTTTTACTTCTACATCTTTCCAAGGTAAAGATGTTAAGCGAACCGTTTCTTTCCACAGTTCAAATGATTTGCGTGGACATAAACGGACATTTCCTTCTGACTGGCTAACTTCAAACGCCTTATTAGGATCGCCACCCCAATTTACAGTTTGAATTACTTCTGGTCGGAACCACAAAACATAATTCCGCTTGGCGATGGGAATAGCTAATAAACCACTGGCGACATTTTTAAAACTTTCGGCATCTGGATAAATCTGTGGCAAAGAATCTGTAGAGAAGACTTCTTCTTCAACATTATTTTTCAGCCATTGGACTAAAAAATTCAGGTCTTCTTCTCTAGGGGTTTCACCAACTACTGTGCAATTTCCGCCAAAACACACAGCTGCACCTTGAGCGCTGGCCAAGTCTAAAAGATGCTGTGGGTTTTTAACTAAACCATCAATAAAGTTTTCTTCTTGAGACATGTATTCAATCAAGATTGATTGAAGGTGTGTCAGATTTATTTTGTGATAGTAGTCTTCTGTCTCTTCTCTAGCTGAGATTTCGGCAAATATTACTCGTCCTAAAAATTCGCAAGCTTTCCGCAATTCGTAGGAAACAAGTTTAGGGGACTGATGATGACAAGCAATTAGTCCCCAAAGTTTTTGGTCTTTAATTAAAGAGATAGTCAACGAAGCACCAACACCCATATTATGCAAGTACTCTGTATGACAAGAAGCAGCACTTCTGAGAATAGAGTTGGTTAAATTAATTGGGCGATCGCTAATTGGATTATTGACAGGAAAAAGTTTTACTGGCTGAGAATAAGCATCTGGAATGATTCTGATCGAATTGGCAGCAAATAATTTTCTCGCTGGTTTGGGAATATCTGATTCTGGGTAATGCAGCCCTAAGTATGGTTCTAGGCTTTCTAGTTTTTCTTCGGCGACAACGGAACCATGCCCATCATCATCGAATTTATATAACATTACTCTGTCAAATTCCGTTATTTTCCGAACTTCTTGAACGATAACTTGACAAAAATCACGAAGGTTTGCTGTTTTTTCTAATTGATTAATAGATGCTCTAGCTAGATGATAAAAGCTTAAAAATGGAATATTTTCTTGAGTAAGAGCAGGTTCTAATTCCAGAATTAAAAATCCTTCTGTATTGCGGTGAAATATTGCATCAAATACTATGTAATCATCACCTTTTTTTCGCACCCAAACTTTGGTGGGATTGATGAAATCAAGATTTTCGCCAGATAGTCCTGTTTTAATTCTCTCTATTTGGAATGGGTCTAGTAAATCTTCTAGATTTTTGTGTAACATATTTTCGGGAGCAATTCCGAAAATCTTTAATGTATTAGTGCTAACTTGTAATATTTTTAGCTCAGGCTCCTCCAAGACTAACAGGACACCATGAGGCTGAATTTGGTTAGAAATATGAATAGGTGCCTCTTTCAAGCTAATTAAATTAATACCTGGGAATTGTAAATTCATTTCCATGACGATCCTCCTGTGTTAGTCGGGAGCATCAAAACTAGAGTATCTGTAATAACGCAGAATGATGAATGTAAAAAATTTTATAATTTTCCATTCATCATTTTTACTTAGTATCTAATTTTCCATGCCCTGGTGTTGCGTTTTGCAGCCTTGTCTCATCTGCTTACACTTTGAAAAGTCTAACAGTCGTTAAAGTTACATAGCTATAAGAAATGTGAAAACCATGTGATTAAACAATCCTGTATATGTGTAGCTATGTTAAGTTTAGAAATAAGTAGGAGTTTGGAGTTTGCAGTTATTATTCATCCAATGCCCAATGCCCAATGCCCAATGCCCAATGCCCCTTTAATCAAATCCAAGAGTTGAACCACATTCGCAGCTTGTAACCGTTAGGGGAAAGGGGCAAACCCAAATAAACGGGCATCCAGTAAATAAAAGCAACCAAAATGATAAAAGTAATGCTGACACCTAGCGCCCGGAGTTGTTGATAATAACTGCGAAGGCACTGATCAACAAACCAAGCGATCGCTAAAAACACGAACACCACTGCACACATATAGTGGTAGATAAAAACGCACCTTGTCACCTTTACCCAAGGTAATAAGTTAGCAGCATAATTTATAACTAAATATAAGGCAATCCAAGTATCAACACTCAGAGTTGCAGGCACTGAAAAACGCTTTTCCTTCAGCCAAAGAATTACGGGTTGTGATACTAGCATCCCTACTAAAAACAATATGGCGGCGACACCAAACCACCACAAAAATGGATTGCCCATTGCATGGACATCATAAATAACTTGTCCAGCACTCGCAGGCAAAGGCGGGCCCATCACAGGTAACGGTTCGGTGATACTTGCAGCCGTTTGATAATAATATGCCATTGGCCGAATCATCAACGGCCATTTGTACCAGGCAGCACAGTAAGGATGCACGTTGGGATTATTGCCACCTAGCTGTAAGTGAAACTTTAAAATTTGCTGATGTACTGCAATAAATCCATAAGTTTTATCCAGTTGAAGGTGAGGAATCCAGATGATGCTGTAAATCAAAGCTGGGATAATTCCTAGATAAAACAGCATGTGAAAAATATTTAGCTGAGTTAGGTTTTGTAGTGGTGACTGAGATGAGGGGGATGAGGGAGAATAAGTACTAACCCCTGCCTCCCCTGCTTCCCCTACTCCCCCTGCTCCTCTACTCTCCCTGCCTCCTGCCTCTTTCAATGAAGAAGATGTAAAAAAGAGTTTGGAGTTAAGAAAAGAATGTATTAAATGAATTAACCAAGCTGCTATCCAAATGAGATAAGCACCTGAGAGGAACCATAAACCGTTCCATTTAGTACCGACTGACGAACCAAAAGCAATGCCAGCAAAAACTAACCAAAAAGAACGTCGTCGGTTTTGGTTATCTAATGCCAATAACAAAAACCAGTGTCCTAATAAACCAAAGATGACGATATAAATATTACTTAAAGCATAGCGAGACTCAACTAGAAAGATGCCATCACAAGCTGTGAACAAACCTGCAATTATTGCAAAGCTACGGCGATAACTCAATTGATAAGCGATCGCAGCCACAACTAAAGGAATAAATGAGCCAGTAAGAGCATTGAACCACCGATAAGTCCAAGGCGATCGCAATGAACCCGTCAGCCCATTTACCGTATCGTGCCCAAGAGGAATGTGACTACCAATCCAAATGCCGATGCCGATCATATATTGACTCAGCGGTGGATGAGCATTAAAAAATGGCGTGTGCGTGAGATAATTATTACCGAATTTGGCAAAGTAAACTTCATCAAATACCAGAGTGTTGAATCGCTCCAGTCCCCAAAACCTTAAGGCGAGTGACAGAATAAATACACTCACTATCCCAATTCGGAACCACTTTTTAGTCATTAGTCATTAGTCATTAGTCATTAGTCATTTGTCATTGGGCATTGGTTAATAATTAATATCTCCTATTGCCTATTGCCTATTGCCTATTCCCCTCCACTCTTCAGGTGCATCTAGTTGAAACAGGAGTAGTTCAATGCCGTAATACTTGTTTGTCCACCCTATTGGCTTCATACCCAATCGTTCTGTTACACGGATTGAAGCATGATTTTCTGGCTTCACTACGGCATAAATCAGTGGCAAGTTCAGGACACTAAATCCGTAGTTGAGCATAACTTGTCCTGCTTCTGTTGCATACCCTTTACCCCAAGAAGCTCGCCTCAAGTGCCAGCCTACCTCATAATCTTGAGTGGGTAAACCATCTTTGTCGGGCAATTGTTTGAGAATGATAGTTCCTACAATTGTTGTAGTTTGCTTTTCGACAATTGCCCAATATCCAGTACCATTGTTGCGTCGCTGCGAACGCTCGATATTGTCAATCAAACGCTGACGCTGTGACTCAACACTTGTTACCAGAGGAGCTTTACCAAGAAAGTGCGTAACTTCGGGGTCACTGTAAATTACAAAGGCTTGCTCGGCATCGCGTTCGGGTATCCAACTGCGAATAATCAAGCGTTCGGTTTCCCAAAGATTTGTCATCTTGCTTTTGACTAAGCTAAATCGCCATTCTGCAAAATAGTAAGATACTTATGGTTAAGCAGTCAAAAGTTTTGTAAACAATTACACAAACAAAATATGGCGATCGCTATGCTATGGGCAATTATCCAGAAGTTTAATTACCCTTGATTATGCGATGCCTGCGGCGGTAAACTACGCAAATTCTGAATTTTTCCGCAGTTCTTCAGACCGAAATCCCAATACAATCCGATCCTTCGGCACACCAGCCCTAACCAGTTCCGTTGCTAACCCCTCTTCAGTGCCATCACGTTGAATCCAAATTTTGCCATCAATAATATCAATGTGAATTAGACAGCCGTGAACGCGACGCGTTGCAGTTGGAGAAAGTTCTGGTACTGGCTCTCGACCAAGAATCATTACCAAATATCGATCCTGTTCTCGATCAAAGATAGTTTCATGCTGAATATTGCCATAAGAGTAAGGAATCTTTGTGTGTTCAGTAAGAATGCTGCAAATTAGCTGCCTGTATTGCTCCAGATTACCCATCGGACTATAACCTCCCGCTTTGGATTAAAAACGATCAGAGGAATTTTGTAATCTTCCAATATAAGTTTACCAAGCGGCTCTTCCTCAAAAATGTCAGTAAAAATATCCTCATGAACAGCGATGTATAAAACCCTATCTGGATAATTGCGGGACATTACAGCAAGGTAGGTAAAGTATTGACCAATCGCCTGTTCTAGGTCTGCTACTTCTGAGTCGCCACTGAAGGTTTTGATTTCTACAGCAATCTTCTGTGTTCCTTTTTCTGCGATGAGCAACTTTTCGGCTGCTAAATCCACGTAAAGATCCTTTTTTCCCCACTTTAGATGAAAGGGATCATCTGTAACAGTCCAGCCATCTTTAATTAGGGCATTCTTTAAGTTTTCGTGGTAACGGTCTCTAACTGGCATAAATTACTCGAATTACGAACTTGTACTGAGCGTCTTGCCTTGAGCGAAGTCGAAAGGAGCCGAAGTATTAGTACCTTCGACTTTTGCCACTTCCAGCATTGTCTTTAAAACCGAATCTGGATTCAGACTGATTGAATCAATTCCTTGTTCAACCAAAAACTGAGCAAATTCTGGATAGTCACTGGGTGCTTGTCCACAAATGCCGATTTTGCGATCGCATTTTTTCGCCGTTTCGATGACCATTTTTACCATTCGTTTCACAGCCGGACTGCGTTCATCAAACAATCTCGCTACCAACGCTGAATCCCTATCTATCCCCAATGTCAGTTGAGTTAAATCATTAGAACCAATCGAGAAGCCATCAAATACCTCAGCAAATTCCTCAGCCAGAATAACATTACTGGGCAACTCGCACATCACATAAACTTGCAAGTTGTTAACACCCTGCTTTAAACCATTTTTTGCCATCTCTGCCAAAACTAAACGCCCTTCATCAGGAGTGCGACAAAAGGGAATCATCGGGATCACATTTGTCAAACCCATTTCTTCCCTTACCCGCTTGATGGCATGACATTCTAGGGCAAAAGCTTCTCTGTAGCCTTCATCGTAGTAACGTGCTGCTCCCCGCCAACCTAACATTGGGTTTTCTTCATTGGGTTCAAACTGTCGCCCGCCTAACAAATTGGCATATTCATTACTTTTGAAATCTGAGGTTCGGACAATTACTGGTTTGGGATAAAATGCCGCTGCAATTCTACCTATGCCTTGGGCTAGTCTATCTACAAAATATTGGGGTTTATCGTCGTAAAGTGCGGTAATATCAGCAATTTTAGCTTTGGCAAATTCATCTTTTAACAAGTCATAGTGAATCAATGCCATTGGATGAATTTGAATTTGGTTAGCAATGATAAATTCTGTCCGCGCTAAACCTACGCCATCGTTGGGAATTGCCGATAAACTCAATGCTTCTTGGGGATTACCCACATTCATTAAAATTTGAGTGCGGGTGCGGGGTAAGTTTTCTAAAGGAACTTCTTTCACTTCAAAAGGTAATAAACCTGCATAAACTTTTCCCTCTTCCCCTTCAGCGCAAGAAATTGTTACCTCTTGGCCAGGTTTCAAGATTTCCGTCGCATTGCCGCATCCCACGATCGCAGGTACACCCAATTCTCGCGCAATGATTGCTGCATGGCATGTCCTACCACCAGAATTGGTGACAATTGCACTGGCGCGTTTCATAATTGGTTCCCAATCGGGGTCAGTTCTCTCTGTTACTAAAACTTCCCCAGGTTGAAACTGTTCGAGTTTTTGAACATCTAAAATTAGGCGGGCTTTCCCTTGACTAATAGCTTCCCCAATCGCGCGTCCTGTAACAAGGGGCAGTGGAGAGTGGGAAGATTTTTCCCCATTCCCCATTCCCCATTCCCTATTCCCCAATACCAACCGATAACTCCGCAACACATTTCCCGTTTTCTGCGACTGCACGGTTTCGGGACGCGCTTGGACAATAAAAAGTTGATTAGTAATTCCATCTTTTGCCCACTCGATATCCATTGGAGTGGAAATACCGTGGACTTGGGAATAATGGTCTTCAATTAAACATGCCCAATTTGCTAGTTGTAAAATCTCTTCATCACTGAGGGCAAATTTACCTCTTTCTCTGGGCGGAACAGAGACATTTTTCGTAAATTTGGAGCCGTCATCATAAATCATTTTTAGTTCTTTACTACCCAATTTTTTATCGATAATTGGGCGGAAACCAGCTTTTAAAGTTGGTTTGAAAACATAGTATTCATCGGGATTGACAGACCCCTGGACAACGTTTTCACCTAAACCGTAGGCGGCTGTAATCAAGGCAGCATCTTTAAATCCGGTTTCTGTATCAATGGAGAACATTACCCCAGAGGTTGCTAAATCAGAACGCACCATTTTTTGCACACCCACAGCTAGAGCAATGCTAAAGTGGTCAAATCCTTTGGTATGACGATAAGAAATAGCGCGATCAGTAAATATGGAAGCAAAGCACTTATGACAAGCTGCTAAAACTCCTTCAGCGCCGACAACGTTGAGGTAAGTTTCCTGCTGTCCAGCAAAACTAGCATCTGGAAGGTCTTCGGCGGTGGCGCTAGAACGAACTGCAACATCTGTCTCTGCGTTGTATTGTTGACAAAGACTTTGGTAAGCTGTAGCGATCGCCTCCCGCAATTCTAAAGGAAATGGGGTGTGGATTAATAGCGATCGCGCTTTTTTTCCTCGTTCTCGTAAATT
Source organism: Nostoc sp. UHCC 0251 (assembly GCF_034932245.1). Lineage (NCBI taxonomy): Bacteria > Bacillati > Cyanobacteriota > Cyanophyceae > Nostocales > Nostocaceae > Nostoc > Nostoc sp. UHCC 0251. The sequence continues at coordinate 5,197 of NZ_JAYGHD010000316.1, read as the reverse complement.
TTTGACATCCTCAACATCCAGGTCAGCAAAGAGTTTGCGTAGTTTTGCTTCTAAACCTGCTGATTTGATGAAATACCGATAAGCGTAAGCAGTGGTGGCGAATCCTGTAGGAACGTTAATACCTTTGGGCGTTAGCTGTTGAATCATCTCGCCCAGTGACGCATTTTTACCACCAACTATAGGGATATCAGCAATACCAACTTCATCAAACCACAAGATGAGCGATCGCTCTTGGGAAGATTGAGATAAAGTGCTTTTAGATAATGTAGCCATAAATATTACCTTTTAAGTTTATACTGAGTTTGTAGGTGCGTCACCGCTAGTACCACAAAACGAAAGTCAAAAGTATTATGAAATATACTTTTTAGGGATTTTAAATGCACAATGGCGCAACTAGAACGACTGTTGAAAATGGCAGAAGATGAGCTAACTGAATACAGCACTGATGCCCGCAAAATTGAAAAACTACGGCGGAAAATAGGTTTATCAGTATCAGCAGCCGAACAGCGGCAAGTCAAAGAGGCATTACTCGCCACTAAGCAATCTTCTAATATGATTGCTCAAATTGTAGAAGAACAAAGACAAGCAGCAGCCTTACCATTTTGGGGAATTGCTGGATTAGGTTTGTTATTCGGAATTTCTTTAAATCAACCCATAGGTTTGTTAGCAGCTATAGTTGGAACTGTATTAGCTTTTAGAATTCAGAAATGGGGTTGGCAATTGCAGGCAAGTCGTCTATTGTTACAAACATTGGAAGATATTGAAGCGCGTATTGCCCAACCGAATAAGTAACAAAACAGATCCACTTTATAGAGATATTTTCTCTATGTATTTGTATTTTAATATACAAAGCAATCGACTAGTCACTTGATTCACACCTCATAAGTACTTAACAATTCCTTTGGGATCACCATAGCAAAAAAAATTCGAGATTGGATTTGATTCAAGTATTTATTCACATAATTTACGGGCAATGAATGCTACATGACCTTTTGGCAGAAGGTATTGCCCGTAACTACAAGCCGTTTCAACTCCAAAGCCTACGCGCTGGAGTTCATTTTCAACAGTTGTCACTTGGTATAATCGCAGACGGTGTACTTCGTCAGATCGTCTATAGTGTTCCCCTACCTTGCGGAAGCTGGTAATTCGACGAGTCAGAGTTATTTGCTCTCCATCCTCTTCCTTTTCAACTAATACTACCCAGCCTTCTCCTTCGGTGAATCCCTTAGTTGTGGTTCCCTGCACGACTTGTCCTGTTGTTGCAATGTCGAAGATGAATACACCCCCAGGAGTTAAGGTATTATATATGCGCTGGAAAAGTTGAACAAGAGTTTGGCGATCGTTGTTTAGATCAAACAAGTAGCTGAAGCATTCACCAATTGATGTGACAGCATTGCACGGTGGAATAGCTGTGTTAAATAATGAATCGATCCGAAATTCGGCATTTGGCACTCTTGTTCGTGCAATATTAATCATCGACTCAGAAATGTCAACTCCGAGAACATAATAATGAGCTTTGGTGAGTTCTTGTGCCCATAATCCGCTACCGCAACCCAAGTCAACCACTAGTCCATCATGTATTTTGTTTTGAGCCAAAATTTCTAGGATACCGGGAGCAGATTTGAGAGCGAAGTCACGGAAACCGTCGTCATGAATAAATGCAAGGTCTTCTTTGTACCATTCATTCATATTGCTTAGAGGCTATTTATAAATTTTTTGGGGCTAAATTTTTATTATGATTTTTTAGCTATGACACTATAGGACTCATATTTGATTTTTGAAAAAATTTAGTGTAACTCAAAGAGGCTTCTTGCCTATTGCCTATTGCCTATTGCCTTCCTACGCAAATAATTTCAGAAATCCAATCGGATCGCTATATTTTAGCCTTGCCATACCACTAGGGTAATTTTATTTTTACTTTATAAATAACCTCTTATTGCCTCCTCACAGAAAGTGTGTAACTAGGTAGATGTGAGGCATCTGTTTGAGTTTTTACAAGTCGCCAGTCATTATCTATATATAAATGCTCAAACACTTGAGAAGTTGCCAAGGATGCTTTTTTTAAATCATTTGTATGATTTATCTCTATATTTTCTAATTCGAGAGTTTTAGGTAAAGCCAATTTTAACGAATTCAGTTTGACTTTCGTGTTAACTATATTAGTAAACCAGTTGTAGACTGACTCTAAAGTTAGAGGATCTTCTCTATTTTTAAAAGCCTGAAATCTATCAATATTTTGAAGATCCCATTTTCCATTTTGAACTCCATATTTTTGGAGTATCATGAAATCATAAGCTGGTAATTGTGATTGAAAATTATCGGATAAAGATGACTCTTTTCCCAGTATATAGCGAGCTATACTCGCACAGTAACCATCATGCTGGAAAATTTGGAATGACTGCTCTTGTATTCTTTGCGGCAAACTTTCATGAAACGATATGGTAGACCAGATTGGTGTCCAAACACCCACTAAAAGCCGTAGTTGTTCCGTAACACTGAAAACAGGATTGTGTTGACTCAACTTGATAAAATAGGGAAGTAATTCAGTTTTATAAAAATTTATTTCGTCATTTAAAGGTTTTTGACTTCGGCTTTGAACTCGTGCCAAAATTTCATTTTTAAATTTTACTTTTTTTGGGGCGCTTAATTGATTTTTGAGTAAGAGGTCATACATTACCATTTACCTTTTTCTAACTTTTTTAGATGACCTGGTAAGTATTAAAAACTGGTGAGCTTAGTGTTCATAAAGGTATCATTCATTGTTTTATCCTGTAAAAGTTAGAGTCCTTTCGCTCATACTTTTGACAGTTTGAAGGTGTTTATCTGCTTGATATTATCCGTTGTTGCTCACAAACTGATGTGATCCAGATCACTATAAACTAAAATATATTGAAGAAGCATTTAAAAATTAGAGTATTGCATTCATAAAGGTGTAGCGGCTGACCACAGAGTATAAGAAGCGCCATCAAATTCACAAACAATGAAATGCGAAGGATGAAAATTTTGCTCCTTCACACTTCATTGTTTATCTGAATTTTTTACGATTCTCTTCCCGATGCCCAGGTATCACGCCATTTTACAGTGCCTTCTTTGGCAATCACCCAACGGCGATTTACGAGATTTTCCCGCAGAGGCGATCGCCCTTCCCGCCATATGGCATATTTATAAGCAATTAGCTTACCAGCACTCTCATCAAAGGGAATCTCGGCAGACCAGGTATTTTGGTTGATGTACTCTAAAGGATATGCTTTACTAATATCCCAGTTACCCAACTCTGGGCAATCTCCTGTCACCACAATGATTTCACCGGGTTTGGTATCCACGCCATTAAGTTGGACGCGCACAATTGTCTGTGCTTTGATGCGTTCGCCAACGTGGCTGAAAACAAGCACTCCCCGTTCTTCTAGTACTAAGTCATAAATCTTGCCGTCTTTGACTTCATACTTGTTGCGAGTCACTACGCAAGTATGTTCTCCATCAGGCAATTCTGTTTCTACTTCTGGTAAAGTAACTTCTCCTCCCCGGTTTAAAGCTACAAAACACACAGAGTCACGATAGCGGCGTACATAACAGTAAATGTCTGGGGTTAAGTATTTTTGCCAGTGGCTACCCATTGATACGGCTGGATTCAGTCGCCGTAAGCCAGACAACAGCCTGATGCAACGATAAATTTCACTCTCAGTATCCCAATTTTCCATCATCGGGCGATTATATGGGTCATTACCGCCATCAGTATCGTCATGCAGATATTGTTCTGTACCGTAATAGATGCAGGGAATACCGCGACAGGTCATAATTAAGGCGATCGCAACCTTCAACATCGCTGGATCGGGATTCAGCGATTGGAAACGGGACATATCATGATTATCGATGAAGGTAACTAGCTCTGTTGCCCCGTTGTAGCGATAATCTTGGTCAAAAATGTATTGAATTGTTTGGAATCCCATTTCTGAACCTTGCGCTAGTGCGGCTCGAATTGCCACACACAACCCAAAGTCTAGCAGTGTCATGCCTGAGTGGTTAACAAACTCCACCGAGCGATCGTCACTAGGATTACTGTAGATCCATTCACCAAAAATAAATACATCTGGTTTGTGATTGGTCATATCGCCAGTGAATTCTTGCCAAAACCAGATAGGCATATGCTTGACAGTATCCACCCGCAGTGCATCCACACCCCGGTCTAGCCATTGTTTAATTGCTGACTTAATATACTGGCGATATTCAGTATTGTTTTCATTAAAGGTTGCTAGACCAGATAGTTCACAGTTTTGCACTTGCCAGTCGTCTTCCCAGTTTTGCACTTCGCCATAGTGGTGATACCAATGATTGACATCATCATTGAAGTCAGCAATTTTGACACCATCATCATACAATTCACCTTTACTACCACTGGTATCAGGGCTGCTGTGGTTGCAGACAATATCTAGCACCAGCTTCATATTCCGCTTGTGCAGTTCTGTAATTAACCGATCAAAGGTCGTATTTTTTTCTTCTTGGGTAGCATTTAAAGAAGGATTCTCTCCATCAGCAATATAGCGAGGATTGAGCCGCTTAAAGTCTTTTGTCCAATACCCATGTAGTGCTGCATTGCCAACAAATAACTCTTCAACCTGCTCAAACAGTGGAGTTAACCAAAGGGCGGTAACTCCCATATTTTTCAGATAATCTAATTTATTGATGACACCTTGCAAATCACCACCCCAGTACTTACCCCAATCTTGTCTAGTTGGATCGTACAGTTCTGAATTTGCACCTTCGCTGTTATCTGGATCGCCATCATAAAAGCGATCAACCACAAGAAAGTAAATCGTTTCCTGACGAAATTCAATATCTCTGGTGTAAAGAAACTCTAGGTCAATTTCAGTATCTGATGGTGGTGTTTCTATAAGAGCTTCTACTTTTTCTTGTGCAGAATCAACTTTGTATTGATCTGGTGAAAACTGGGATGGAGGGGTTTTTACCATAAAAAAACTCAAAATTTCATGTATGTATGTAATTCACACTTGTAGAACCAACAGTACAACGTTTTGATTATTGGGTGCTACTACAAACATCGATATTGTGACATCCTACCCACGGTGTAGGTATCTATCGCTAGCTAGTTTATATTTCTATCGGTAGACATAATTCATCTGCTAGAGGACTAGTATTTGATTTATGAAAAAATCTAAGTATATGTAGGGGAGCCAGCCGC
>NZ_JAYGHD010000315.1:0-37180 GCF_034932245.1 Nostoc sp. UHCC 0251 | reverse complement strand
AATACAGTTCAGATAAGACCAAAACACTTGTAGAGACGGCGATTTATCGCGTCTCTAAAACCCACAATTTTGTACAATTAGCCCTTAACTGAACCATATTAAATTTTAATATATTTTGATATGCCTGCAAGAGATATTTATCATGACGCTGTTAAGAATGCTTTAGTTAAAGAAGGCTGGATAATTACAGATGACCCCCTACATTTAAAGTGGGGTCAAAAAGATATGTATGTAGATTTAGGAGCCAAGCAACTCTTAGCCGCAGAACAAGGAAGTAAAAAAATAGCTGTAGAAATTAAAAGTTTTGTCAGTCCCTCTGAAATGGCAGACCTCAAAGATGCTATTGGGGGATTTATTATGTATCGTGCTGTTATCCATCGCCTCGAACCAGAAAGAACATTATATTTGGCAGTGCGCGACAGCGTATTTACAGCTTTGTTTGAGGAACCAATTGGTACACTTTTAATAGAGACTGAAAATCTAAAGTTACTTGTTTTTAATCCAGAAGCTGAGAGGATTATCCAATGGATACCTTAGATAATTATCGACGGATCATCAAAGAGGTATTAGTACCCTACACACAAATCCCTTATTCACACGCAGCCATTGAATGTAAAGCAGTATTTGATAGCGAAAATGACAGTTATTTGCTGATAACTTTAGGCTGGGATGGTGTTAAACGAATTCATGGTTGCTTAGTTCATCTCGATATTATTGATGACAAAATTTGGGTGCAACGGGATGACACAGAAGATGGTGTTACCTACGAATTAGTAGCAGCAGGAATTCCCAAGGAGAAAATTGTCTTGGGATTTCACCCGCCAAATGTTAGGCAATACACAGGATATGCTATTGCCTAACTTATTAAGCGGGCATTGGCATGGGGCATTGGTTATTTCCCTCACTCCCTCACTCCCATGCCCTATTCCCCATGCCCAATGCCCCATTCCCTAAAGATTACTTTCAATCAACTGGCGGTATTCGCTCTTTTGCTTCACACCTTTGACTTCCTTTACCAGATCCTTATCTTTGAACAATTGAACCGTTGGTGTTCCTGTCACACCAGCATTTTGAGCAATATCTCGGTCTTTGTCGATGTCAATTTCTACAAAGTGAATTTTACTGTCAAATTCATCCACCACTTTATTTAAAATTGGCTTCAGAGTATGGCAAGGGCCGCAGCCAGGAGAGACGTATTTAACAAGGAGTAAGCGATCGCTTTCGTGGAATAATTTCCGTAAAGCATAACCTCCCTCATGGCGTGTCGCATCCAAATTAAATCCAGCTTCTTCCTCGGCTTCAGTCTTTTTGGCTGGCTGATGTTCCAATTCGTTAACCGCTGTTTCTGGCTGTTGATGAAATTCTTGAATCAAGCCACTGGACGACAACCAACGTTCTGCTAACATCGCCGCCATACAGCCAGTACCCGCAGCCGTAATTGCTTGCCGAAATTCATGATCTTGCACGTCGCCAGCAGCAAAAACACCTTCTACACTGGTTTCTACAGAACCGGGCTTAGTGACAACATAACCCACCTCATCCAGTTCTAATTGCCCTTTAAATAGAGAGGTATTGGGACTGTGACCAACCGCGTAGAACAAACCCTTAGCGTGCAGTTCGCTCTCTTCACCAGTTTTAGTATTGCGGACTTTCACGCCTTCCATGTGACCGTTACCGAAGATATCCACGGCTTCTGTGTTCCAATGCACTTGGATTTTCGGGTTACTCAAAACACGGTCTTGCATGGCTTTAGAAGCCCGCATTTTATCGGTGCGTACCAACATATTGACCTTAGAACCGTACTTGGTAAGGTAAATAGACTCTTCCGCCGCCGAGTCGCCAGCACCAATTACAGCCAATTCTGCGCCGTGAAAAATTGGTGTCGCACCATCGCAAATTGCACAAGCGGAGATACCCCGACTCCAAAATTCATGTTCGCTGGGTAAACCTAAACGCTTTGCTGTTGCACCCGTAGCAATGACGATGCTGTTGGTTTTTATTTCCCTCTCTTGCGATCGCACTGTAAATGGCCGCTGACTCAAGTCAACTGAGATAACATCTTCAGTATATAGTTCAGCCCCCCAGCGCTCCGCCTGCGCCTTCATCTGATCCATCAGTTCCGGCCCGGTAATCCCTTGGGGAAACCCTGGAAAGTTCTCAACTTCCGTCGTTGTCATTAGTTGCCCACCAGGTAATCCCCCAGCTTGGAAACCTTCAAATACAACGGGTTTCAGGTTGGCGCGTCCGGCATAAATGGCGGCTGTATACCCTGCTGGGCCAGAACCGATAATTACCAAGTTTTCTACAGTTGTGTTAGCCATGAAAATATACGAACTCATAACGACTACGCTTAATATAGCATAACAAACTGTGATTGGCTAGGTCAGATGGGAAGCGATGGGAAAAGCCTACAGTACTATGCGCTCAATACTTGTCAAAGATACTCTTAACTGCTACAAGTTTTCTCGCAGATATTTCCTGATAATTTCAACATCTATTTCTAGGAATTCTGCCATTTCTTGAACACTCATACCTTTATCAACACATTTTGGGGTTAACTTCAATTTTGTTTGTAGTTCTGTCTTCGCCTTTATCTTTGCCACGATATTCTCGAACAATTGACTGTTTTTGAATTCATCTAAATCTAGCATAGCTTCAATCGATCCTAATATTATGATGTGCCAGTAGCGTAACTCCTGATATTCTCAATCACTAAGACTGTTCTTGCAGATATTTCTTGATGATTTCAGCGTCTAACTCTAAAAAATCAGCTATTTCTTGAATATTCATACCTTTGTCAACACATTTGGGGACTAGTTTCAATTTAGTCTTTTCCAGGATGCTTTGGTATAATCGGGTATTAATGAATTCATCTAAATTAAGCATGGCTTCAATTTCCTCTACAGAAAGATTGGGAAACTTATAAAATACAATGCCTTGGATAAATGCTAGCACTTTCTTTTGAAGATTTTCATCCGTTAAGTTTTCTCTAGCCTGAGTGATTAGCTGTTGAGCTAAGGAAGTAGCTTTTATAGGTGATTCTACAAAGAGTTAGGCGTTTATTTTTCAACACAATACATTTTAGCTTTCGTAGGTTGAGGTACGTATGATAGATATAAAAGCGTTATTTAGTGTATTATGTCCTTTGCGATTAGAGACTTAGAGCAGCTACAAACCGAGCATCCAGAATGGCAGATGGAGTTGGTAGAGGGGAAAATCATAGTTATGGGGCCATCAGATTACGAGTCAGAGGAAATTGGCGCTCGTCTCATTACCTTCTTGAATAACTGGGTCATGTCGCGCAGACTAGGACGTATAACTGGTTCTAGCGCTGGCTTTATCATACCGAGTATAGAAGATGGCGGCTCGGAAAAAAGAAACTTGCGTGCCCCTGATGTGTCATTTGTTCGCGCTGATCGGCTGAAGAAGACCAAGCGCGACTTTGTAGAGTTAGTTCCAGACTTGATGGTTGAGATTAAATCTAAAAGCGACAGAATTAAACCGCTTGAAGAGAAGATTGAGTTATTTTTGCAACTTGGGTCTGTAGTCGGCATACTGATTGACCCTGACAAATTGACAGTAACGGTTTATCGAATAAACCAAACTCCAATGGTGTTGCAAAGTGGAGACACACTTACATTACCGGACTTGCTACCAGGTTGGGAAATGGCGGTATCAGAACTGTGGCCACCTGAGTTTGAGTAAAGCACTCTCACAAACGAAATAGAGAATCTAGCCCCTGGTATACACTAGGGGCTTTTGAATGCAAGGATTTTGGATTGTGTAACCACATTTCGCCAAACTTTTTTTCTGAAGGTGATAGGAAAGCGATCGCAGTTGGGTAAGTTATATCTAGAACACACAACCACCTACTACCCCAGGGTAAACACTTATGAAAACCGAACTAAAAGCTAAATTCCTTCAACACATCCTCAACAAAAAGAACGAAAATGAAGGTTTTACTCTCATTGAATTACTAGTAGTAATTATTATTATCGGTATTTTGTCTGCGATCGCTCTGCCTTCTTTCTTGAACCAAGCTAACAAAGCCAAGCAGTCAGAAGCAAAAACATACGTAGGTTCGATGAACCGCGCGCAGCAAGCTTTTTACTTAGAACAGAACAAATTTGCCAATTCAGATGAGTTTGGTCAGTTAGGTCTTGGTGTTGCAACACAAACCACAAATTACATATACAAAATTGAGGGTGGTGGTGCTAGTAGCAGTATTGTCACTAACCAAGCAAAAACAGTGATTGATCTTGCACCTCTCAAAAGTTATGTTGGTGGCGTGGGTATAGCAACGCAATCTGCTACCAGTGAAGCTACTACCATAGCTATTTTATGTGAAGCTGAGAAAGCAAAAGTTAACAGTGGTGCAGACGTAGCAGCAGCTACATATACCGCAAACGGACCTAGTTGCCCCACCAGCTTTGCCTCTTTGAAATAAGTAGAAACATGACTTACTACGTGAGAATATAGTTTGTCTAATCAACTTCATCGCATTAATTCTTTATGTAGTTTGATCGAACTAAATTAGGTATTTTCAAAGTGGGTAGATTCTTCTATCCACTTTATTTCCATTATGTGAGTCATTCACATATTGTCCACACTATTTCCACAACAATCACAATGATTACTCATACATATAATTGGCAAAATCAAGCTGAACAATACTTCCTTCAAAACAACTATGTGCAGGCATCAAAATTATATGAGCAAGCAATAGCAATAGAACCAAATACTATCCTTTATTATTGGCATTTAGGATTACTGTTGCTACTACAAAACCAAGAAGCAGAAGCTCAAATCACTTGGATGCTGCCAATGACAGAGGCAGATGAAGAACAGTTACTAATTTGGACAAATGAATTATTTCAATTTTTACAAAGAGAAGCAGAAAGGCGCGAAACACTAGCAGAATATTCTTTAGCTTGGTTAATTCGCCAGCACATGCGCGAAATTAATCCTAGTGATATCAATAATTTGCTCCATATTTTATTACTTTCTCTCAGACTCGAAAAATTTGAGGATATTGAGGATTTGTGTGAGTCGGAATTAATTAAAGTTTTAAATGAGCAGCAAAGTACAAATGTCAATGCCGAACTATTAATACAAGTTTTACGGGAAATTTTAAGTACTGTTCCTTTACATCCAATAAATCTAAATTTAGCAGAAGCTTGTTTACCTTACTTTCCTGATGTATATCAATGCTTTGATATACTACTTACAGCTGGTCTGAAAATTGGCCATACTTTACTACAGCCTGTACTAGCATCATCTCTTCTGGAATTGCATTTGCGGCTAGAGCCAGAAAATGTAGAAATTTTACGACATTTAGCAGTTTTTTATCAGGATGCTCGTAATTATTTTCAAGGAATAGAGACAGCTAGGTTATGTTATTTCCTATCAAAAGGTTTGGCTGATAAAATTTTTGCACTCCATCTGCTGTTAAGGGGTCTAATGTCAGCAGGGGGATATTGGCAAGAGATATGTACAACTTGTCAAGAATTAGAAACTGTATATAAACATTTTATTGAAGCCCAACCAATTGCTTTAGAAGAAGGAAGAATATTACGCTTACTTACGCCATCTTTTGCGATACCTCACATTAAAGATACTCCTACTGAATTTCGAGCTATTCATAATAAAGTAGCTGAAATTTTTAATAATGATATTCAAGCTCTTGCCCAATCACAAGGAAAAACCTATAATCACCAAGTCATTAAGAATCATCCGAAAAAATTAAAAATTGGTTATGTATCTTACGCTTTAAGGAATCATTCCGTTGGTTGGCTAGCTCGCTGGTTATTTCAGCATCATGATCGAGATAAGTTTGATATTCATACTTATTTTGTTAACTACAAATTAGTAAACGACTATCTGCAAGAGTGGTATTTAAGTCAGGCAGGAAAAGCTCGTCAATTAGGCATGGATGGTCTAGAAATTGCTGATCAGATATATCAAGATGAAATTGATATTTTAGTTGACCTTGATAGTATCACTTTAGATATTACGAGTGAAGTGATGGCACTCAAGCCAGCCCCAATTCAAGTTACTTGGCTGGGGTGGGATGCATCAGGCATACCTGCAATTGACTACTTTATCGCAGATCCCTATGTACTGCCAAATGATGCACAAAATTACTATACAGAGAAAATCTGGCGATTACCTCAAACTTACATAGCAGTAGATGGTTTTGAAGTTGGTGTACCGACTCTCCGCCGCGATGACTTGGATATCCCTATAGATGCCGTTATATATCTCAGCGCCCAAAGAGGATATAAACGCCATCCAGAAACGACAAGGTGGCAAATGCAAATTATTAAACAAGTACCTAACAGCTACTTTTTGATTAAGGGACTTGCTGAACAGGAAACAATTAAACGTTTCTTTTACCAAATTGCCGAAGAAGAAGGTGTAGATTGTTCTCGGTTACGATTTTTACCACAAGTTTTTTCAGAGTCAGTTCATCGTGCTAATTTAGGCATTGCTGATATTGTATTAGATACATTTCCCTACAACGGAGCGACAACAACTTTAGAAACATTGTGGATGGGTATCCCTTTGGTGACGCGAGTTGGTGAACAGTTTGCAGCGCGTAATAGCTACACCATGATGATGAATGCAGGAATTACAGAAGGTATCGCCTGGACTGATGAAGAGTATATCGAATGGGGTGTGCGCTTAGGGAAAGATGAGGCTTTACGCCAGCAGGTAGCTTTGAAATTGAAAGCATCTCGACAAACAGCACCCCTTTGGAACGGTAAGCAGTTTACCCGTGAAATGGAGAAGGCTTACGAGCAGATGTGGCAGAACTATAGCGGTTCTCAATTGGATAGAATATAGACCTAACCCCAGCCCCTTCCCTACAAGGGAAGGGGAGTAAATTTCAAAGCCTCTCTCCTAAAAGGCTACCGTTCAAATTACCCCCCTCAATCCCCCCTTGGAAAGGGGGGAAGCCGGAAATCTAGTTCCCTCCCCTTTACAAGGGGAGGGTTAGGGTGGGGTAAAAACCAGCTTCTTAAACTACTTCAGACTTGTGTGTACACCGTAGCCTAAAAGGAGAGAGGTCAAACTATATTGCATCAAAACGATAAGTGCTATATCAACTACTTGCCTATCCTGCATGGCAGCTAAAAAGGTAATATAAAAATAATAAATACGATTATGAATAGCTATATCTGCTAAAGATGTCTTTCATGAAGTTGTTAAAAAAGCTTTGAAGAAGGATGGTTGGTAGATTACTCATGACCCGCTCTCAATTAGCGTAGGTGGTGTGAATGTCTCTATTGATTTAGCTGCTGAAAAACTCATTGCGGCAGAACGGGAAGGAGAAAAAATTGCTGTTGAAGTCAAAAGTTTTTTAGAGAAATCTTCTGCAATCTCAGAATTTCATACAGCATTGGGACAGTTTATCAACTATAGAGGCGCATTAAGGCGACGGCAGCCAGAGCGTGTTTTGTATTTAGCAGTACCTTTGACAACTTACAAAACATTTTTTCAGCTTGATTTTCCCCAAGCCATGATTGAAGAAAATCAAGTCAAAATGATTATTTATGATGTAGAGCAAGAGATGATTTTCAAATGGATAAACTAGCCCAGTATCGGCAGATTATACAACAGATATTACAGGGGTATAGTGAGGAAAAACCCTCTGGCAGTAATATAGATATTGAGAATATTTTTGATATAGAACGTGACCATTACCAAGTAGTCCATGTAGGCTGGGAGGGTCAAGATTGGGTACATAGTTGTATCCTCCACATTGATATTAAGGGTGGAAAAGTTTGGCTTCAGTGGAATGGTACAGAAGAAGATATTGCAGAAACTTTGGTTAGCATGGGAGTACCTAAAGAAGATATTGTGTTAGGATTTCAGTCTCCTTTCATGAGGAAGTTTACAGAATATGCAGTGGGTTAGAGCATTTATTAAAAAGCAGGTGTCATCTCTAACTTGGACGTGATCAAGGTATCTACATTGCAGGATGAAAGATTTTCTGCTTTAACTTGTGCGATCGCAGATTGATTATCTGTTGCTAAAGCAATTCGAGTATTAATTCTAGGCAAAAGAGTTTTCCATTGTGCATTACTTAACTTACCTAGCAAAGAAATTTCTGGCCCCTCAGTTATATCTACATCATCTTCCATGAGCAAATTCATGGTCAAAGACGATAAAAGCATATCGGCTTCCTCCTCAGAAATACTTTGAGTATCAATCAGGAGAGTTATGTTACTTTTATCTGGATGAGTAGTAAGAGTAGAAATGACACTTGCTAAATCTTGATATAGTAAGTCTTCTGGCTGTGACCAATCAGGGAAAGTAATTAAGTTAATATTTCCTAAGCGAAAATTTTGATTCAGGGTATCTGCAAGATATTTACTAAATAGTTCTTGGAAGAGGCTGCCTATTTTAGCTGAGTAAAAGCGGCTATCCAGAAAATTAGGATTACCCTGCATTTTTTCTTTAATTTGGGCACTCTTTTGTTGGCGTAATTCAGGATCAGTTCCGAGTGCAACTGCTAACTGTATATAAGACTCTTCACTATCCGCAACTAAACCAGGTACATCTAATGTTTGCACCATTGCAGCCCCCATTGCAGAGCGAAAGCTAGTTCCCTGCCTAGCAATTACTGGTAGATTAACTTGTAGTGGTTCTACCAGAGAAGTTGTTCCCGCAAATGGATAGGAATCTAAATAGATATCGGCAATTTTGAAATATTCTTTAACTTCTTCTCGGTTTGGCACTGGCTGAGGATCTAAGACTATCAAACGGTCTATCGGTATCCCATATTTTGAAAACACTTTGCTCAAGTGATTCACAAAAGTCTTCTTAGGATAAGCATTTGACCAATTTGGACCAAACGGCAACAGCACCAAAACTGAATTAGGTACTCCAATAATAATTTTGGCCCATGTCTCAATTAGTTCAGGGATAATTTTGAAGTAGTTAGCACCAGAAATAAAAATAACTGCATCGTCAGTAATACCTAAAGTTTCTCGTTCAACTTTGAGAGTTATCTTTTCTTGTTCAGTACCATAACTAAAGCAATGAGCAGTTCCTTCCAGTTTCACTAACTTTTCTCGATAGTGCTGTGCTGCGGTTGGCGAAGGATCAGTTAAAGTACCAGAAATGTAGTAATCTATATGCCGCATTCCAGTTGTCACAACCGAGCCACCGCTAGTAGCTTGTATCCTAGCTAATCTATGCATTAATAAGAGACAGATTTGATTAGTGACTGCTGTCACGTTGGTAGCAATGAATAATATATCGAGATCATCAGCACGAATAATATTCACTTGTTCTACTAAATCTTGTGGGAGCAGTTTAAAGGAGTTTGCACAACTACGGCAATATAGCTCTAGAGGATGATCGGTTTGATTAAGAGAGTACAAAATTACTTCAAAATCTCTACTGATATACTCATAAACAGGAAGGTAAGCAAATGTTTCAGAGCCAGGTAAAAAATGTGCCGCTAGGACACCCAAGCGAATTTTTTTTCTACTTATAGGTCTATCAGCAAACTCGTAATCTACCTCATAACCCTTAAGTTTTAGTAAATACTCTATAATTTCTCCACGTTTAACATAGATATCTTTAAGATTAGCCTCATTAAAATATAAAGGAATAAAATTAGCAATGGGAGCAAAGTTATTAATTATTTCATCCCACAGATCAGAATCAGGATTTTTTAATATTGATGTGTGTAAGTAATCAATCCACCCCTGCATATAGTAATAGTAATTATCTGCATCACCCACTTCTTGAAAGTGGACTGGGCAAGAAAATAGGAATTGTAAATAGTCCTTAAGTAACCAACGGGGTATGGGAGAGAGATCATGCTGTAACGGTAACTGGTCAGCACGACGATACAGCATAGCTGCTAGTAAATATTGTATCGCTTTTGGCTGATCAAAACCTTGAGATATAGTTTTAACAATATCATTAACAAAAATCTGTTCTTCATCAGTCAGATTTTCATATTTGATGCTACTATTCACTAACATCTTATGCGTTTTACCTAACAGACCCAGATACATATCTGTTATCTGCTCATTGGAAATATTCAAACATTCTTCTGCTATTTCTTTTCGCAACTGATGCAATTCCGCATTTTGTTCACTCAAAGTTGCGTATCTATAAAGAGCTTGTTGCCTCGTTGCTTGAGGATATCGTGTATCACTGTAAATTGTCTTAAACAGCTTTTGATAATCTAATAAAATAGCATCCTTTAAAGCAACATTTCGACGAGTTTGTTGTTGTGGATGTATCCTAAAATGAGATAAAACCTTATTAACAAAACCAATTTTGTATTGGCTCATAATTCTGAGCCACATTTCCAAATCTACAAGTTGACAAAACTCAGAATTAAATAATCCTACTTTTTCAAAAACATCTTTTCTAATTAGAACTGTGCTTGGTTCACCAATTTTATTAATTGGATTGTCAAGTATATTTGGATCTAGCAAAAGTTGCTGTCCTGATTGAATCAGCTTTAATGTTGACCAAGCTTTGTGTACATCCTTAGCTTCGTGATGCATTAAAAAGTTTGAATCATAAACAGTATGTCCAGTATTAGTGAAGAGTGTTCGCGGCGAAAAAACTAAACCTATCTCTTCATCTTGTTCAGCCACATTAACCATTTCTTCAATAGCAGTTGGCTCTAGTAAATCATCTTGAAATAAAAATTTTATATATTTTCCTTTAGCTTGAGAAATACAAAAATTCCAATTTTGGGATAGTCCATACTGAGCATGTTCAAGGATTAAGAATTCAAAAGATGATTTTTGTTCTAATGATTTAGCAATCTCAACTGTTCTATCAATAGAATTATCATCAGACAAAATTATTTCTATATTAGGATAGGTCTGCCATAAAGCACTGGCAATTGATTCCGCAACAAAATCTTCACCATTATAACTAGGAATACAAATAGTAACTAGAGGTTGAGGCTTTTTAATCGATGTTATTTTATAAGTTACAGCATCAGATAAGTTAAGCCGTTCTTCTTGAGGCTGTTTATCTTCTTTGCTTTCGTCTACTTTAGCTTTGAGCAAACTTTGCCTAAATAAAGATTTTAAGTGAGCTATTTCACCTTCTTTAGCTGAGATTTTATCTTTTAGTTGATGTAATAATACAAAATTAGTAGCATCTAAATCTTTAGTTAATTGATATAATTCAGTTAGCCCAAAATCATATTTTTGCTTGGCAATATCTAGTATATCTTGATTTTGCAGTAGTTCAAACAGTTTTTCTGCTCCAATACATTGGATAAAATGTAAATCATGCAGTAAATATATAAAAGCTTTTTCTAGATTATATTCAATTTCAGTGCTAAAGTCTGGTTTCCTGATGTGATTGCAAAATGCCTCTTTGAATGTTTCAATAGTAACATCATTAAATATATTCCTATGTATTTGACAAAGTTCAAAATTTGAACGAGCTTGATTAGAGATGCTACTTAGGTTAGCATCCGCGGCTCGGATTCTATACTTAATGAGTTTATTATTTAAAATAAATAAGTCATGTTTTTTAACTAGTTTCAGCCACATTTCAAAATCTTGTAACTGAATAGATGCTAAGTTAAATAGTCCAGCATCTAAAATTAATTCTCTACAGATAAAACCAGTTACAGCATTAATATAATTACCATTAAAAAAGAAATGTCTTAGTATTTCGCTCCTTGTTCTAGTAGGATGATTAAAGAAGTTTTCTGCAAAATGACTATTAGTTATCATCTGGCTATTCTCATCGATAAAGTCTACCCATGAAAAAACAGCTTTCTTTTGAGATGTAACTAAATAGTTATATTGTGTTTCGAGCCTATAAGGATCACAAATATCATCTCCAGACATAAAAGCGACATACTTTCCTCTAGAATCTAATATAGCTCGATTCATTGCACTACTTATTCCTTGATTCTCTTGATAAATATAAGTTATACGCTCATCTCTAAAATTTTTTATGATTTCATCCGTTTTATCGTTAGAACCATCATTCACAATGATTAACTCAAAATTTTTATATGTTTGATTGAGAACGCTTTCTATGGCTTCACCTATATATTTTTCATGGTTATAGGTAGCCATAGTTACGCTAATTAAAGGATTAGATAATGTCATATTTGAATACCTTTAGTAAAATTTCAACAACTCTATGCACTTCTGTTTTATGCAGATGAGGACTAATCGGCAGACTAAGTATTTGGCTAGATATCATTTGAGTAATTGGATAACTATTTAGTTGCTCATTTCCTCCTAACTCTTTTGCATAAGCATCTGATAAATGAGGCGCAATAGGATAGTGAACTAAAGTACTAACTTCCGCGCTATTTAAGTAGCGTTTTAATTTATCTCTTTGAGGATAACTGACTACAAAAAGATGCCATACTGGATCAGCCCATTCTGGTATGTAGGGTAATTTTAAATCTACAACTTCTTGCAATGATTGTAGATAGTATATGGCTATTTGTTTGCGTCGTTCATTCCATTCATCTAATTTCGTAAGCTTCACTCTCAAAAAAGCAGCCTGTAATTCATCCAATCGGGAATTAAATCCTTTGACTTCATTCTCATACTTAACACGAGAGCCATAGTTACGGAGGAGACGAATTTTATCAGCTAAGTTAGCATCGCTGGTAGTAACTGCTCCCCCATCACCAAAAGCTCCTAAATTTTTACCAGGATAAAAACTGAACCCTGCTGCATCTCCTAAACTACCAACTCGACGATTTTTATAACGTGCGCCATGTGCTTGAGCCGCATCTTCAATAACCTTAAGATTATGTTTACTAGCAATTTCATTGATACAATCCATATCTGCTGGCTGACCATAAAGATGAACTGCTATGATTGCCTTTGTTTTGGAAGTAATAGCTGCTTCTATTTTGCTAGGGTCAATATTATAAGTATTTATATCTGGTTCAACTGGTACTGGTAGTGCCCCTGAATAAGAAACTGCTAACCAAGTAGCAATGTAGGTATTAGCTGGAACAATTACTTCATCGCCTGCACCTATTTCCATAGCTCGTAAAATTAAATGCAAGCTTTCTAATCCATTACCTACCCCAACGCAATATTTAGTTTCACAGTAAACTGCAAACTCTTCTTCAAAAGCTTCTACTTCCTGACCAAGAATATACCAGCCAGACTCCATGACGCGCTGATAAGCTGCATCAAGTTCTTCTTTTAGTTCCAGATAAGGAGCTTTTAAATCAAGAAATGGAACTTTCATTATCTTTGTTCCTCACTGCTTTAATGAATTCTTCATAATGACGGTAGTAATCAGACTCGTCATAAAGTTCTGAAGCTAAAGCCATACATACCGCTCCAGAAGAAAAATTATCAATTTCTCTCCAAGTTAAAGGAGATATATAAAGTCCATAATAAGAGCGATTCAAATGATAGTTATTTTTTTGGAATCCGTCATAAATGGTAACGTCGAAGCTACCGGACATTGCTATCAAAAACTGATGACATTTATTCAGCGCATGACCTGCACGATTTGAACCACCTGGCACATCATATAAATAGAAAACTCGTTTGATGTCAAATGGGATATGTTTATCACTTTCAACAAAAGTTAAATTTCCGCGAGAGTCCTGGATTTTGGGAAGCTCAATAAGCTTACATCGGGATATATTCATGATGTTGATAATTATTTATTTTTAATTTGTGCTACTACGCCGATATTAGCTAATAAATCTTTGGGAATACTATTTGATATTTCATTTAATGCCCTCAATAAATCTTGAGAATATTCAAGCATCATAGAATTTGGTAGAACTTTCAGAAAAAAACCTGTTGTATCTATTACATGATAATCAGTAGCTTTTATATCTGCTTCAAGCGTTTCTAAAGAATATACTCTCTGATGTCCCACCAATAAGTCTCTTTGGCTTAAAGTATCTAATGCGGGTTGTAAACCCATGATTACAGCCAATTTCCTATGAATAGAATTTTTATTGGGTACAATAGCTATTATTACGCCATCATTGTTGATCCATTGTTTCATTTGCTTTAATAAAACTCTAGGTTGATCAATATGTTCTAAAACGTGCAGTGCTAAAATTGCATCGAATTTTTTAACTGGCACGTAGTCTTCAAATAAGCAATGAACATAATCAACTTTTTGACCAAAGTTTTCTTTTGCCTTATCTATGAGAACAGAAGATCCTTCAACCAAGGTCACTTTATAATTATCATGTACTAAAGCATTCGTAAAAATACCTTCTCCATACCCTAATTCGAGAATTTGGGTTTTACCTTGAAGATGTTTTTTAACCCATTCAATAGTATATATCTGACCCAAATCTTCTATGTGTTTGTCTGGAATGTTTTCATTCGTGTGGTAATCTAAGGCAATTTTATTTAGTTCTTCTTTTGATGTTCCCATTTTTTAATTCTCCAATTGTTTAGCAACCTGTAAGCCCTGGATTATTTGATCATTTAAAGATGACGACATAAAACCAGAGCCATTTCCGATAAGTTTAATATCTGGAAAGTCTCTTAATACCATAGATTTCTCGGTATTGAAGCACTCATAACTATTTTGGCTAGGAATCATTAACGAATGTTTCCAGTGCTTGCAATAAAAATACTGAATATCAGTATCTGATTCTATAATATGTAATTTAATTAATTCAGATTCTACTCTAGTTTTGATTTGTGCTTCATCTATAATTCCTATTGATGTTGCAAAATCAGTATTAAACTCTACTACTATTTTAGTGAGGTGCGAACTGCTTCGTGAACATATATTTTGATTAGTTACTCTATAAGAAATAAATTCTTTATCCAAAATAAATAAGGTGCTAAATTCCCTATTTATCGTATTACTTAAAATTCCTATAAAACAAATGCTTATAGATGCTTTATCATAATTTAATGGCTGCTGATTTTCTTGAATAAGTTTGATTAGTGGAAATAAGTCTAAGCCCCACACAAGATTATTAGTCTCAACAAAATGATTGTTAGCTAACTGTAATTGATAACAACCATTAAAAATGAGAGATTTTATAGTTGTATTTTCAATATTAATTCTAGTATTATCCTTAGCTTTCATTAATAAAGCATTAACAAAAGTACCTGCATATCCCTCGTATGGATAATAAAATTCTGTATGTTTTAAAATTTGTGGTGCTATTTCAAACTGAGATAAGATAGTCTCAGGATAGTAAAGTGGTAGCCATACACCTCTATGATAAATTCCTAAAAAATCCCTAGTATTTTTATATATGAGTTTTTTACAAAAAGATTCAATAAAAAGATTGTGAAAAGTTGTGCCCTGATTTGCCAGCGATATTGCGTTAAAGTTATTAGTAAAAAATAAGTTATTTTTAAGTTTATTCTTAGCATGAAGTGAAGTGTTAGGATTTATTGTTATTTCTAACAGTTCTTTTTGAATAGCTTCTTTAGTCCCAATACTAAGCTTTTGAAAAACACTTAAGTTATTAGAAATCATTAAATCACCAAATGTTTCCCCATTAAAAAACATTTTAGGTTGAGGAACTACTTTTGTTATTATTAAATCACTTACATAATTTTTTATTAAAGAAGTAAATCTTCCAGAATCATTTCGTAAATTGGGATTATAATTCAAAACCTCATCAGATTGATGCTGATGAAACGAATCGAATTCAAAAAACGTCATGCCACAATCAAAACGTTCATTGTGAAACGTTAAACCACCAAAATGCCCGCCCCAACTAGATAACGGATTTATTATCTTTACTTTCCAATCTTGATCTGCTAAGGCAATTGCAGCTACTAGACTAGAAACATTATTTCCTATGATTGTAGCTTGTCTTTCCATTATTTATTTGCCTTAACGTTAACAAAAATTTCAGAACCCATTTCTGGCATATATTTAACCATCAGATACAACCCATTCAAAATTTCTTTTGTAAGAATATTCTGAGCATACATTTTTTGCATTTGCTCATGAGTAAAAGGCTTAACAAAGTAAGATCCAGATTCAATTACGGAAAAGCCATGACTAATTACTAAAGATTTTAAACTTTCCAAATCAAAAGTTTTAAATTGTTGCATTTTATTTTGGATAGCAGATTTTTCAAAAATA
Source organism: Nostoc sp. UHCC 0251 (assembly GCF_034932245.1). Lineage (NCBI taxonomy): Bacteria > Bacillati > Cyanobacteriota > Cyanophyceae > Nostocales > Nostocaceae > Nostoc > Nostoc sp. UHCC 0251. Next base: position 21,103 of record NZ_JAYGHD010000315.1, on the reverse strand, counting down.
TTATTTATTAAACCCATTTCGTAAGCTAATATGCGGTGAAATGATTTTGCATTTGGAACATTAATATGGATTACAGTATTAGCAGAACTTATTTGATTCAGTGATATTAACAAATCTTCTGGATTTTCAACTTCATGTAAAAGACTACTCATGACAATATAATCAAAATTTTCTTTGGAAAGAGAAGGAATGTTCTCTTCTAATTTTCCTAAATGTACTGTAATATTACTTTTACTTTTAGCCATCCCATAAGCATTTTCATAAAATTCAAATATTGGTTCAACAATGTGTATAGCTTCAAAGCTGCTTATATAGTTAAATAAAGGATCTAAACCGCAACCAATTTCGCATATTTTTTGAGCTTTATATGTCACCAAGTATTCCAGTATTTTTTTTCTTCTATAAGAGATTTGGATCTCTTCAAAAGGAAGACTAAGATAATCTTCGTAGTATTTTTTTAGATTTCGATTTTCCATATTTTTTTTTATAATTTTATTGATTATTTGTAATTATTTTTTTATAATTTTTGAAAAAGATAATTTAAGAGACTCTTGACATCCTAAATTTTTTTTGAATTGCATTAAGCCTATATTTGGTTCTCCTAAAAGTGTTGATGTACCGAGATCAAGGAGTTGAAAAGCTTTTTTCTGAGCATATTCATATATATAATTAGCTAGAAGTGTTATTGGGCTATAATTTTGCATATTATCTATATCACCCCAAGCATAAACATAAAGTATTAAAGGACTAATTACCACACATATACTGCTACATACAATTACATCTTGGTTAAATACACCAAATAATTTTATTTTTTCGGGGAATATATTAACCATTTGCAAAATTTGTTCATAATTCATTGAAAACACGAATCCTCGCCTTATCCTATTTTCTAAAATAACAGAATAAGCTTGATCGTAAACTGAATAATCAAGTTCTTTAGCTGTAAAGCCCTCTCTTAAACATTTATTCAACCTTTTTCTATTGCCATGATTAATTTTTTCTGAAAAGCATATATTATCCACAACTAAATCATAATTAAGCTCATGATTTGTGACTGCATAGCCCAGCCTCATCATAATATTATAGGTAAGAGAAAATAAAGATGGATTATGACACATAGGTTGCATGAGAACCTCTATTTTCTTAGCATCTATACACCATAAATAATCATCAATAGTTATAATAAACTGCTCGTAAATATTGAAATCAATATTTTCTTGAATTGCAAATCCTCCAAATGTTCCTTTTGCTGGACTTTTGAATAAGTCAGGAGCAATTTCTGTAAAATGTATTGTACTCAATACTAGCTCAGAATTTTTTTTACATAATTGGAAATAGAAAGCCCGCTCAGTTTGATGGATATTAAAAAAATCAGAAGTATTGAAGATATGGTTTGCTTCGCTCTCGATAAAGTAATTTACCTTAATTTCATATTTATCATCAATTGATAAAATAAAGTGTCTGTTCATTATTTTGTATGATTAAAATATGAATAACTTGCTGTAGCCGTTTTTGATGTATACTCAACACTCTAAGGTTGCATTAACCTGTCTTCTTAATTACTAGCCTTTAGCGGCGATAAATGCTTGAGAATAAGGAAAGCTCTTACTCCCCCATTTTCTTCTTCACATGCGCCAAAACAGTTTTATAATCCTGCCTATCAGGGTGCAACTTCACCAGCTTCTCCAAAAGTTCCATCGCACCTTTAGAATCCTTCAATTGCAACCGCACCAAAGACAGTTTCTCTAAAGCAAGTTGGTTTTCTGGTTCCCGTTGTAAAACCAACTCGTAACCCCGCGCCTGTTGCTTTAATAGTGACTCAGGAGAAGCAGACGCAGTTGCTGACTTAGGTTGAGTAGCCTGTTGAATTGCTGGAATGACTGCAAATACAGTAGATCCAAAAAACGAGAACATCGATACTATCGTGACAATCTTTTGTCGCCGCTGAATCTGCTTTTTACGGGTAATTAGGTATTCTTCATCAGAACCAGCCATGCCTCACATACTTGCTGCGGTAAACACTTAGGTATCAGCAAGCCTCCCGTTCTGAGGATACCCATCTGCTCAACAGAAACTAACATCTTCGCTAAAAATTTTTTACACAAACTTCAAATCCTGACTCTGAAGACGAGGCAACTTTATGGTAAACCCATGCTGTACCAACAATTTTGCCATGCGTAGTTTATCGCCGTAGGCATCGCTCCTATGCTTCCAAGCAAAACCCTCTCCTGCACCTAGACAGAGCCAACTCTCCAGGTCTTATTCAGTGGGCACAACATTAAGATTATATAAAGATTTGCGATGAATCTACCTAATGTCAGATGTTTGCGATATTCTAAATAACGTTTAAATGAATAAAATAGTAGATATTTCTACTCAATTGCAAATTTTCCTTGTCAATCAAAATCTTTCAAACTCGCCCGTTTCCTATAGGTTCTTCAACAAACACACATGTTTCTTGTGATTAAAATAAATAAAATTTTCCCACTCGTCCTTAGTCAGACTTCTTAGCGCAACTTTCCAAACGACTAATTATTTTGCTCAGTGTCTACAATATATCTCTAACAAAAGGTACTGTTGCACTCTAGTAGTTAAAGGTTAAAAGGGAAAAGGGGAAACAAACATCTCTCAATACGGTTCGTTTAGCTTGTTTATCTATCGAGTCGAGATCCCGCCAATCCCCCTTAAGAAGCCTACGGTGTACACATAAGTCGAGTTACCCCCCTTAATCCCCCCTTATAAAGGGGGGAAAATCCAGTTCCCTCCCCTTTATAAGGGGAGGGTTAGGGTGGGGTAAAGGCTTGGGTTTTTCAGCTATTTCAGACTTGTGTGTACACTGTAGCTTAAGAAGCGGGCGCTAATTGCCTCCTTTACCCCCTTTTTAAGAGGGTTATCACAGGCGGGGGGATCTTATGCGAACCGTATTGAAACATCCTTAACCCTTCCCCAAAAATCTTTACCCAGCTTCTGCAAAAAGTTTAAGGAATGCTTGGTGGAATTGGACTTTTGTGGTGGTAATTACCGTACAAAAGCGAATTTACCAGTAAATTAGTGGAGTTTGTTATGGTATAGTTAAAAAGTTAAGACTAGCTTTACCAAAATTACACCACTCTACGCCTGGCAACAATTGCAGAATGGAAAGCAGTTTTAATTAAGTATTTACCAACAAAATCTGAATTCAATCGAGGTTATGACTCAGCAAGTGATTCACCCAATGGTGAAATTGCAGCGCAACGTGCAATCACTCATAGAATCGAATATTATCAAGCCAAGCGATAGCATCTGGAAAATCGCTTTGCTCTACGGTAATGAATGGCAGCACTGGAAACAGGAACTGCTAGACTTTGGCTTTAGTATGCAGGACCCAGTTAGTGAATTGCTAGCTGTAGAAACTTGGGATGAGGAGTAGGGGATAGGGAATAGGGAGTAGGGAATAGGGAAAATGAGGGAGATGAGGAAGCAGGGGAAGAATTCTAACTCCTAACTCCTAACTCCCCAGTCCCCAGTCCCTACTCCCCACTCCCCACTCCCTAAATTTTGCAACCAGCTAACGCCGCAGCTAATTCCTTCGCAGTTTGATAGCGATCGCGTGGTAATGGTTCTGTAACGCGATCAATCACATCTCTTAATTGGGAACTAATGGTGGGAACTTTTGCCACATCAAACCTAAAGTTTCGCCCCCGTTGGCGGTAATACTTGAACGGGTTTTCTCCTGTGAGCAGAAAAATCAACGTTGGCCCAATTGCATACAAATCAGATTGAGTCAAAGGTTGTCCTCGTTCTTGTTCAGGAGCGCAATAACCTTCTGCACCAATCCGAGTACCAGGCATTGTGCCAATTTCCTTAACTGCGCCAAAATCTAACACTACTATGTGATTTAAAGAACTTCGCACCATTAGATTAGCTGGTTTAATATCGCGGTGAATCAGTGGAGGCTCTTGGCTATGAAGATATTCTAAAATATCGCAGGTTTGGATCATCCAAGCGATCGCTTGGTTTGGTGTCACCGGCCCATTAGTAGAAATACGTTTCTCTAAATCTTGTCCGTGGATTAGTTCCATGGCCAAGTATTTTTTTCCGCCTTCTACAAAGAAGTCGTAATACTTGGGAATTCCAGCATGGTTAAGGGATTTGAGAGTATACGCCTCACGCTCAAATAATTCTTGAGCTTTGGCAATTCTTACCATATCAGCATTCATTTCCTTCAAAACCAGCAGTTGTGGCATACCCGCAACCTGACCAGCCGCATCCCAAGCCAGATAAGTAGTACCCATACCTCCTTGTCCGAGAGTTCGCAACACCTGATAATGGCGAATTTTCTGTTGCACTGAGAGAGGTTGACCGCAGTGGATGCAAAACAGATTGTTCGGGGAGTTGCCTTCGTGCGTGCAAGTGGAGGATAAAATTGCTCTACCTTGGGCTGAGTAGACTGTTGCAGCGGCGTTTTCTTCTGCCTCTTGCATTTGTTGCGATCGCAAACCAGTTTCCAATACTGCCGCTTCCTGAATTTGAAATTTTAGTATTGGACCTCCCTGTGCCAATTGCAACAGGGAATTATCGGGTAACGGCCCTTGAATCACAAGGACACCGTTAAGAAAAGTCCCGTTAGTACCATGACTAATCAGCCGCCAACCACCGCCATTGTCGGCAGAATCGGCTTGTCTCAGTTCTAGATGATGCCGCGAAACTAAACTATCAGTTAAAACAACGTGATTATCTGCCGCTCGACCAATCCGAATTATGGAAGAGTTCTCAAAGCACCACTGCTGGAGGGGCGTTTTCTGTTGCGGTTCTAACAGGGTCAGACTAACCACGATACAACCTATAAGGTAAGGGGACTGGGGGCTGGGGACTGGGTATTGGGCATTGGGCATTGGGCATGGGGCATTGGGCATGGGGCATGGTAGGTTAGCATTTTCCTCTCCCTCTGCTCCCCCTGCTCCCCCTGCTCCCTACTCCCCACTCACCATTTTTTTAACTTTCTAAATTTGGGCGTACTTTTGCCCGAATAAGTATACCAGTAATGTTGTCGTGACCATTGTGTTGGTTCGCCAAATCAATTAACTCTGTAACACCCTGTTCTAAGTTAACGCCAGAACTAAGTAAGGGTTCTAAGTGAGTCTGCCAATGAGTTTCTAGTAAATCATTATCTGATAGACCATCCGATGCCAACAGCAGAAGGGTATCTTCATTGATTTCAAAAAAGTCCACATCAGGATCAATCGAGTTCTCGTCACGAGGCCCTAAGGCTTGGGTAAGTTGGTAGGCATCTGGGCGGGCATAAGCTATGCTTGCTTCCACTCCCCGCGTAATTTCCCGTTGCCCAACTTCATGATCTACTGTGACTTGTTCTAGCCCCCGCTTGCGCGTTAAGCGATAGAGACGGCTATCTCCCACATGAGCAACTGCTGCTTGAGTATCTTGAATTAAAAGCATTACCAGAGTTGTACCCATACGCCCAACTCCAGAACGGGCATCTTGTTGATTAAGCTTGTAAATCGCCTCATTAGCTAAATACACTGCCTCACAAATGCTATCTTCTGTTGGCAGTTGGTTAGTAATCCAGTGTTCTTGAAAGTATTGCCGTAGGGTTTTGACTGCTAACTCACTGGCTACCTCGCCGCCAGCGTGTCCGCCCATACCATCACAGAGAATATACAAACCATGCCCTTCCAGAACTCGACTTTTGGGCAACTCCAACTTCTGAATTTTAGTTTCAATGCCAAAGTAGTCTTCGTTATGATGACGTTGACGCCCCACATCTGTGCGTCCGGCATCTTCCAAGCTGCTTAACTGCATCGCCAGCACAACAGTTGGCATATCATCAGATTTGCTAATGATATCTTCTGGCTCATCTGATTGTAAGATAGTGGACACAGCAGTATTTTTCTCCTTTATTGGGGGCAAAGTTGCGGTTCCTAGCGCTTCCAGTTCAACAGAGATTTCCTCCAAACGCGATCGCAACTGTGCGATCGTCTCAATCTTACCTACCTCTAAATCCCCCAACATCTGGACTACAGAGCCAAATTGAGTCCGTTGAGACTGCCTAAATAGCGCTTGCCAAACCCGCCCCAAAGCTTTAATGGTTAACGGCTCCTCTGGAATAGAAGATGTTTGAGCTTCGGCATCTTCTGGCGATTCGGTGGCGGGCTGATAATTCAATGATTCTACATACAACCTTTGTAGCGCCAGCGTTTGGTCTTCGTCCAATCGCAAATTCGACAAATCTAAAAGGCTTTGACGACAATTTACTGGTTCCAATAATGCCCAAAGTTGGGTCATTTCATAACACCAGTGTAAAATTTTTAACGAACTTGTTGTTTCTTCTTGCCACAAATCGACTAAAGGCTGCCAATGTGAGCGGTCTTCGATTATGACTACCTGCATATTTCCCTGCTGCCATGCATCATGAATCGGCGGTATCCCCCGATGACCTTGGGATTGTAAAGCAATATAAAGTTGAGCAAAGTCAGGAATTCCACTTGCTTCCACTGATGACGTTAGCAAATCTGATTGCTGACTTGCTAGTATTGCCTCAATGGGTGATATTTGATACGGCTGACAGTCTAGAACTCTCACACCTACATCAGTAATGGTGGCAGTTTCCACTTGGGCAGGTAGCGAATCTAACAATTGATAGCGCTCTTGGGAGTCTAAATAGGAGCCTAATGCAATCTGAGAACTAGCGGATATAGGAGATGAGGAAGATATTACTCCCTCATCTCCCTCATCTCCCTCATTTCCCCTATCTCCTTCATCTCCCCCTACTCCCAAAGCTTCCCCAGTCGTTTCCTTAGAAATAATTGCCCAAAATACTGTTCCACATTCCGTGCCACAGTTATGACAACGTAGTGCATTCACAGGTACATCATCAGTACTGCATTCAGGACAGACCTTTTGAACCAGGGATGTGCCACAGCTTTGGCAGAATTTGTTGCTATTGGGGTTTTCAAATTTACACTGAGGGCAAATCAGCATAGTGGAAGTTCCTTTATTCCCGTTCCAAAGTGCTTCTAGCCACTAAGATCCAAGGTGCCACAATTGGCTATCCCTGACTACAGTAGACCTATAAGAGATTGTAGTTTATCAATGAATTTTGTTGACAGTATTAATTGTGACGCATATTAGTTGACATCCTCCCCGCCGTGAACGGTCGGGGATTCCTAAGACTCACGACTTAGGTTTCTGTTTCTTTCCCTTTCGGCTACGCTCAAGGCAAGCCTTACGGGTTTTTTGCAACTGCCCTTCAGCCTTAAGGCTGTCAGGTCTTATGTTCGCTCCACAGACTGAAACTGCGAGTCCCGCAGCCAAAATGTTTTTAGCAGCATTAACATCCCTATCGTGATGTGTACTGCATTTTGGGCAATCCCACTCTCTGATATTTAAAGGCAGTTTATCTACAATGTGTCCACAATGTCCACATCGCTTAGAACTGGGGAACCATCGATCAATTTTGACGAAAGTGCGACCATACCAATCACACTTATATTCAAGCTGCCTAACTAGTTCCGACCAGCTAGCATCACTAATGGAGAGAGCGAGTTTTTTGTTTTTCACCATATTCTTCACAGCTAAGTCCTCAACAGCAATCGTTTGGTTTTCACGTACCAATCGAGTCGTTAACTTATGAAGAAAATCGTTTCGGGCATCACTTATTTGGGCATGGACCTTGGCTACTTTCCTACGTGCTTTATGGCGATTATTAGACCCTTTTTGCTTACGAATTAAGGCTTTTTGCGCTTTACTTAATTTCGCTTTTTTTGCCTTAAAGCCTTTGGGATTAGCAATTTTTTCACCTGTACTCAAGGCAACTAAGCTACTGATACCCAAGTCAACGCCAACTTGGGTTAAAGATTCAGGTAATTTTTGAATTTCGACATCTACCAGCATTGAAACAGTCCAGCGTCCAGAGGGCGACAGTTTTACCGTAATAGTAGATGGTTCTGTACCTTGGGGTAGCTGTCGGCTCCAACGAATGTCTAACGCTGTAGGACTTTTAGCAAGAAATATTTGCCCATCTCTAAACTTAAAAGCTGCCTTGGTAAATTCAGCATTGCCCCCGTTGTGTTTCTTCTTGAAGTTTGGATATTTAGCCCGTCCTGCAAAGAAGTTGCTAAATGCTGTTTGCAGATGTCGCAAGCCCTGCTGTAATGGCACACTACTAACATTATTAAGAAATTGCAATTCGTCTTGCTTTTTCCAATTAGTCAGCATTGCTGAAGTTTCAATGTAACCAACTCGTTTCTGGTCTTCATACCATGCTTGTGTCCTTGCGGCGAGAGCGCGGTTATAGACTAAACGAGTACATCCCATCGTTTGCCGAAGCAAAGTTTCTTGCTCAGGTGTTGGATAGAATCGGTATTTGAAAGCTTTTTGTGTCATTCTTACATTATATCCGATATTCTGTAAGAACCTACGGAGAAGCAAGCTACGCGGCAGCGTTCGCACGAGAAAAAATCCTTGTATTCTCTTGGTAGGTAAAAACTCCACCCCGGAGTGTCTGTCTGAGTTTAATTGCGAATTGCGTTAGCGCAGCGGGGCGTAGCCCATTGCGAATTGGATTTATTGTGTGTTCTGTATTGTGACTCCCAATTTTGAATTGCTTATGGCTTCTACCACCTCTGCTTACCGAATTGCTGATTTGTTCGCCGAACGAGTTAAAAACCTCGCCCCACCAACCTACGGTACAGAGTTAACCAAAATCACCACTGTTAGCTTTGCCTACGGTCTAGCTGACCCAATTCTTTTTCCTCATGCTGAATTGGCTGCTGCCAGCGCTGCTGTGCTGTTAGAAGAGGCTCCCATCGCTCTCAATTACGGCCCACCTTCAGATCAACTATATGATCAAATTATCCTCCGCTTGCAGGCAAAAGGAATCGCTACAGATCGCGATCGCCTGATTATTGGCTACGGTTCTGGTCAGATTTTGGGTTTGCTACCAGATGTATTTGTCGAACCTGGTGATGTGGTCATTGTGGAAGGCCCAACCTTCCTGGGAGTAGTTGTTAGATTTGTCTACGCTGGCGCACGCATAATTACCATTCCAGTGGATGAGTTGGGGATGGATGTAGATGCCTTAGAAGAAACATTGAGCGACTTGAAGAAGCAGGGCATTCGGCCCCGGTTTATTTACACCATCCCGACCTTTCATAATCCCACAGGCGTTACTATGCCGTTATTTCGCCGCCAAAAACTGGTAGCATTAGCGGCTGAGTATGGCGTGCTGGTAGTAGAAGACGATGCTTATAGCGATTTGCGCTTCCAAGGAGAAACTTTACCTTCCCTGGCAACCCTCGACCAAGAGGGGTGGGTATTATATGTAAGTACCTTCTCGAAAATCATTGCGCCCGGTATCCGCCTGGGATGGGCTTGTGGCGATCCAGCAATTATTGAGCGGCTAGCAATGTGCAAAAGCGAGGGGCCTGTGGGGCCATTTGTCAGTCATGTGGTCGCCCGCTATTGTGCCACAGGCAAATTAGAGAATCACATTCAGGAGTTAATTGCCTGCTACAAGCATAAGTGCAATTTATTGTTAGAAGCGATCGCTCACGAGTTTCCCAGTGATATAGTTGCTTTGCGTCCCGATGGTGGTTTCTTCGTTTGGTGTAAATTGCCGTCAGATATCAGCGCCAAAGCACTCCTAATGGCTGCTAGTGAACACGGTGTCAGTTTTCTGCCAGGGACTCGCTGCTACACCAATGGACAGGGGGATGATGCCATCAGGTTAGCTTTTAGCTTTCAGCCAACACAGAAGATTGTTGAGGGAATCGCTACATTAGGAGCAGTGTTACACGGATTGCGGTAATTTGTAATTCGTAATTCGTAATTCGTAATTCGTATCTCGTTCCCAGTCTGAGACTGGGAATGCTCTATGGGAGGCTCCCGCCTCCCGTCTCAGTGGCGGTAAGACAATGAGGATTATTTCCTTCTGGGGCTGGGAAACGAGATTGATTTTCAATAAATTTTGTAAATCTTTAAAAAATTTGTTCTAATCGTTGAAAATCGCGCTGCACTTCATACCAAAGACTTTTATTATGAGGGTCTGTTTTCAGAGCTTTTTTGAGATAAATTCTGGCTTTGAGCAGTTGGTTTTCGGAAATTAGCGCCCGTCCCCAAATTTGATAGGCGATCGCTAGCCATTGGCGAACTTCTGCATCTGTTGACAAACGATCTGCTAAAGCTTCCGCCAGGGCGATCGCTTGCGGAAATCGTCTTTCTTGCAAAAATCGCTGCAATTGCTCATAAGTCTTCCACTTCAGCCGTTCTTCTATTTCCAAAAGATTAGGCGGCTTTGGTTTTCCTGGTTGTTCGCTTGTCGCCGTTGCTACTGGTGTTTTTTGCCTATGCGTTGCCTTAGGGCCATCACGCCCACCAGATGTTGGCACTTGATTTGAATTTGAATATGCGGCGGTTTCCTCTGGCAGTACCACTGTCAGCAGGAGTTTGTACGCCTCTGTCAACGCAATAAATTTATCTTTGGCTTTGTTGTCATCTGGGTTGATATCGGGATGATATTGCTGCGCCAATCGTCGGTAAGACGATTTGATGTCAGCAAAAGAAGCTCCCGACCTTAAACCCAATAAACGGTAGCAATCTCCAAGATCCATCCTGAGCTATGAGCTATCGAATATCCAGCTAGGGGCTATCAGCTATGAGCTTTAAGCCTGAACTATTAATAATAAGGGCAAATTTGCTATTTTAAAGTTCAATGTTGACAGTTTGTTTAGGGAAGGGAGTGGGGAGTAGGGAATGGGGAATGGGGAATCGGGACTTAGGAGTTATAATTCTTCCCCTGCTCCCCCTACCTCCCCTGCTCCCCCTGCTTCTTCATCCCCCCTACTCCCTACTCCCTATTCCCTACTCCCCTGTTACTATCGAGGTTCGTTCTTCAATCACACGGTCAATTAAACCGTATTGTTTTGCTTCTTCGGCAGACATAAAAAAGTCACGATCCATATCTTTTTCAATCTTTTCTATGGTCTGACCGGTTTTATCGGCATAGATGCCATTCAGCTGGTGACGAATCCGCAGAATCTCTCTAGCTTCAATTTCGATATCGGTTGCTTGCCCACGGGTTCCACCTGAAGGCTGGTGAATCATAATCCGTGAGTGAGGCAATGCTAGCCGTTTGCCTTTGGTGCCAGCTGCCAGCAGGAAAGACCCCATTGAGGCAGCTAAACCTACGCAAATAGTCACGACATCTGATTTGATATGTTGCATGGTGTCAAAAATAGCCATGCCAGATGTAACCATCCCACCTGGAGAATTGATGTATAAATAAATGTCTTTACCTGGATCGTCTGAGTCCAGATACAGCATTACAGCAATAATTTGATTGGCAATTTCATCATCAATATCTCGCCCCAAGAATATAATCCGTTCCCGGTAAAGGCGATCGTAGATGCTAATCCAATCTGTATATTGTCCTCCGGGCATCCGGTAAGGAACTTTAGGAACGCCTATAGGCATAACTTACTCCATTTTTAATTAGTCATTCATTGGTCATTAGTCATGAGTCATTAGTCATTAGTCATTAACAAAGGACGAATGACAAAGGACAAATGACAAAAAAATTAAAGGACACTGGCAGGGAGTGGGGGATTTGCGAGTTCTTCTTTCTCAAAAACTCGGTCAATCAGACCGTATTCCTTCGCTTCATGGGGTGTCATATATAACAGCCGATCCATATCTTTTGTAATTTTTTCTGGGGGCTGTCCAGTAGTGCGATTCAAAATATCAACTAACGCCCCTTTATTTACCAAAACTTCCCTAGCGCGAATTTGAATATCCGTTGCTTGGCCTTGGGCGTAGCTCTTAGGCTGATGCAGGATAATCGAGGAGTGAGGTAAACTAGCGCGGCAACCTTTTGTACCAGCACTGAGGAGCATCGCTGCCATACCCATCGCAGAACCGACGCAGATGGTGTGGATAGGAGGCTTGATATATTTCATAGTGTCATAGATGGCGAAGGCTTCGGTTTCAAAGCCAATGGGTTCGCCACTGTAACCGGAAGTGCCGGTGGAGTTGATATAGATTTTAATCGGCTTATCTGGGTCGTCGGACTGTAAAAACAGCAACTCGGCCACGATTAATTCTGTGACAGCAGGCACCAGTGGCATCCCCAGATAGACAATTCGCTCCTTCAATAAGAGGGAAGGTAAATCTGGCGGCGGTGTCCGGTAGAAGTTATCGCCGTAATATGGGGCTTGAACAGCCTTAATTGGGGAAATGTCCATAGCAACTGATCGCCTGAAACTATGCCGTTAACTGTAATACATCCTAGCGCGATGATAGCTTCCCTCAAGGTGCGGATTTCTCCCTAATGCTTCAGGCGGCTTTGCATCTGCCAAGGTTTGGCTTCTAAGATATTCTGATTATATTAATGTATTTGTGTTGGATAGGTTTTCCGTAGAGCTAAAGTGGTGCTTTGAAGTTATTTATTAATATGTATATCCTGAATAAGGACTTTGAGTTATGAAGGTTAATTTGCAGCCTGCCTTGAATGATGGTAATTTGGACGCAAATCAACTGAACAGTCAACGTCAGTTGGGAATTTCGATTTCAGCGATCGCAGAGACTCAAGACCGGAATGTACCACTGAATTTATGTTTAATTCTCGATCACAGTGGTTCCATGAATGGGCGATCGCTAGAAACGGTCAAAAAAGCAGCGAATCGTCTGGTAGATAGACTCAACCCTGGCGATCGCCTCAGTGTTGTAGTTTTTGATCACCGTGCCAAAGTCTTGGTACCCAATCAAAGTGTCGAAGATCCAGAAAAAATCAAACAGCAAATTAATCGCCTAGCCGCCGATGGTGGAACTGCGATTGATGAAGGATTGCGCTTGGGGATTGAAGAGTTGGCAAAGGGAAAAAAAGATACTGTTTCCCAAGCCTTTTTATTAACCGATGGGGAAAATGAACACGGTGATAATAATCGCTGTTTAAAATTCGCCCAATTGGCTGCTAGCTATAATTTGACTTTGAACACTTTGGGATTTGGTGACAACTGGAACCAAGATGTTTTAGAAAAAATTGCTGATGCTGGTTTAGGTACTTTATCTTATATTCAAAAACCCGATCAAGCTGTGGATGAGTTTAATCGCCTGTTCAGCCGCATTCAAACGGTGGGATTGACGAATGCTTATCTCCTATTCTCCCTGATGCCCCATGTCCGGCTAGCGGAACTCAAACCGATTGCTCAAGTTTCTCCAGACACAATTGAGTTACCACTGCAACAAGAAGCTGATGGCCGTTTCGCTGTGCGGTTGGGAGATTTAATGAAAGATGCAGAACGGGTAATCTTAGCTAATATTTATTTGGGACAATTGCCAGCAGGTGAACAAGCGATCGCTAATGTGCAAGTCCGCTACGATGATCCAGCCGCCAACAAGGTAGGTTTAGTTACACCAAATGTCCCAGTTTATGCCCATGTAGTGAAAAATTACCAAGCAGATCCGAATCCCCAGGTACAACAGTCTATTTTGGCATTAGCTAAGTATCGCCAAACCCAGCTAGCTGAAACGAAATTGCAACAGGGCGATCGCTCTGGTGCGGCGACAATGTTACAAACGGCTGCTAAAACTGCGCTGCAAATGGGAGATACTAGTGCAGCGACGGTGTTGCAAACTTCTGCCACCCAGCTACAATCTGGTGGAGATTTATCTGAAAGCGATCGCAAGAAAACCAGAATTGTCTCCAAAACAGTTTTGCAAGATACTCCTCCTCAATGAAAGTTAAATTGCTATCGGCGTTAAATGACAATAATGTTGATGTGACTCAAACAAGTAGCCAACGTCAACTAGCAATGACGATTTTTGCCATCGCTGGTGAATCTGACCAAAATCTGCCCCTTAATCTCTGCTTGATTTTGGATAGAAGTGGTTCCATGCATGGACAACCAATTAAAACGGTGATCCAGGCGGTGGAAGGATTAATTGATCGGTTGAAAGTAGGCGATCGCATCTCAATTGTGGCTTTTTCCGGTTCTGCGGAAGTCATTATCCCTAACCAAGCAATTGAAGACCCCGAAAGCATTAAATCTCAGATAAAAAGCAAACTCAGCGCTAGCGGCGGCACTGCGATCGCTGAGGGTTTGGAACTGGGAATTACAGAACTTATGAAAGGCACAAGAGGCGCTGTTTCCCAGGCGTTTTTGCTGACGGATGGGCATGGTGAAAGCGGTTTGCGAATTTGGAAGTGGGATATCGGGCGAGATGACAACAAGCGCTGTCTTCAACTGGCGCAAAAGGCTGCCAAGCTGAACCTAACTATCAACACTTTCGGATTTGGCAATAGCTGGAATCAGGATTTGCTAGAAAAAATTGCCGATGTCGGTGGTGGGACTTTAGCTCATATTGAGCGTCCTGAACAAGCTGTGGAGCAATTTAGCCGGCTGTTTGGACGGATTCAATCTATTGGGCTAACTAATGCCTACTTGCTGTTATCTCTAGTGCCCAATGTCCGACTAGCAGAACTCAAACCTATTGCTCAAGTTGCCCCAGACACAATCGAGTTACCAGTGGAACCCGAAGCTGACGGTAGCTTTGCTGTCCGTTTGGGAGATTTGATGCAGGATGTAGAGCGGGTAGTTTTGGCTAATATTTATCTGGAACAATTGCCAGAAGGGAAACAAGCGATCGCTCATCTGCAAATCCGTTATGATGACCCGTTGGTTAATGAACAAGGTTTACTTTCGCCGCTTGTGCCAGTGTATGCAGATGTAGTGCGGGCGTATCAGCCGACATCTAATCCCCAGGTGCAGCAGTCTATTTTAGCATTAGCGAAGTATCGGCAAACCCAGTTAGCCGAGGCGAAATTGCAACAAGGCGATCGTACTGGTGCAGCCACGATGCTGCAAACAGCTGCCAAAACTGCTTTACAAATTGGAGATAAAGGTGCGGCGACAGTGTTGCAAACTTCTGCTACTCGCCTGCAAGCTGGGGAAGAACTTTCCGAAGCAGACCTCAAGAAAACTAGGATTGTATCAAAGACTGTTTTACAGGAATAGTAAAAATTCAACTTTGCTGATTAACGCGATGAAAGTTTCGCACCAAGGTGCAAAGCGATAAAAAATATTTTATTCCTCAATTGAGCAACAAAGTAGTGGCATATTCCTAAATTATTGATTAACAACCAGCGAAGAGTTTGACTTATGCTGATCCAGAAGATTGTCCAAGAATTGCAAGACATCCCTGAAGACAAACGAGCAGAAATTTATGACCTAATTCACTACTTTCGGCTAGGTTTAAGCCAAGAACGTACACAACCCCGCACCCCTGGTTTATTGAAAGGACAACTCGGCGATGCTTTCTTTGAACCACTTCCAGAACAGGAACTCCAGCAATGGGAATGACAAATCCTTCCAGACAGACTGGACTGATTCAGGTAAATCCCGATCTCAAGTAAAGCAAAATATCGTCAAACTCAGTTAGCCGAGGCGAAATTGCAACAAGGCGATTGCACTGGTGCAGCCATAATGCTGCAAACATCCGCCAAAACTGCACTACAAATTTAGCTTACTAAACAGCTAGACTAACTGTCTTATTAATTTGATTTAATTTCTCAAGCCACAGATCCTTATAAAATTCCATCTCCTTTGGAGTGAAAAGGAATTCATTAGAGGAACCGTCGCTGATTAAATAAATCAAAGCAGCTTGTTCAACATAATATAGTGCTTGAAGTGGAATGTAATAAGCAGCCAATTGAAGAATTTTGTCTTGAATCCAATTGAGAGAAAGCTTTGGTTTTAGAGATATTTTTAAATCACTAAGAGTCAAGCTATCTCGATACAAACTTACCTGATCAAATTTTCCAAAGTATTGATACTTGAAGCTCACAATATACTGTTCTGAATAAAGACAAGCACCGAAATTTGGTAGTAATTTGTTGAGAGCAGAGTTTTGTTAAAATACCAGCAACATCTGAAGAGCATCGCATCTTCTTGTAGAAGAAGGAGTAAACGCGCCATGATTGTGAAGAGGGAAAGTATTGTTTTATATCAAGACTCCTTATTACAGGAGCATTTATATGCGCTCTAGCATTACTTATATAAGAACGTCCCTTTCCTGGAGCGTGTATATAATTCGCCATTTTGACTCGCTTCAAAATCTCGTCAATTCGCTTTTGAACTCGCTTTAATGGGGGTTTTGGCTCTTCAACACGAAAGGTTTTTCCCTTTTTCGGATTGAATTTATCTTTCTCTCTGTATAGCTCCTTGGAGTGGGCAAGCACTTCGAGCTCTCTTCGAGTTATATACAGTAGCTTTGCAAGTCTTTCTTTAGATTTCAAGCAGTAAAAAGGTGACTGGTCTAGTGTGTACTGTTTGCATCTAATCCTCTGCATAAGAATGACCAGACTTTTCAGCAATAAAATTGAGGATTGCAAGAATTTTAGAGGATACGAATGTTCTCAACTTTTCCGTTCTTACATCTTTATTTAAGCTTTCCGAGAAGAACATAATCGAGGATACAGGTATATCGAAAAACTCTGAATAACGATTCAGTAAGTCCAGCGTGGGAACCTTTTTACCGGATTCGATTTCCGAAAGATAAGACTTGGATATTCCTAGCTTTTCCGCCAATTCTTTTTGCGCTAAATCATGGAATACCCTTATCAACCTTAGAGCTTTATTGAGCATATTTAACCTCCTTACTGAGAAGGATGGAAAGGGATTTGTATAGAAGAGTTAGCAGCTTAGTCTTGCAACAACTCGACCAGCCACTTCACAATATGGAAAATGACTGGGCCAGCTTGAAATAAAAGACGGAGCGTTTGAGGTTTGCAGAGCCATTTCAGGTACTGCTGATACTTACGCTTTTTTGACTGCTCCTGCCGTTTGTCGGGGTCTTGGTTGTTCATAAGGAACTCCTTAACTGGTGGTTTGGTTGCACTCATTCACTTATTGCAAATGAGTGTTGCCTCAAACAAACTGGAGAACGGCAGTTTAAACTCTCCCTATACACAACGCAGCAGGTTGCCTTGGCTGCGCCTTTGTGCTTGGTGATACAGTAATTATTTAGTAGTTCTGCTTAGTAGAAATTTTTCAAGATTTCACTCGCTTTGAGCTTTCAGTAGAGTCACTGAATAACTAAATAGTTTTACTATAAATAAGTTACTTAAAAGCACAGTAGAAGGTGGTTTCCCATCTTCCTCAGACCACAAAAGCGATCCAGTGAGTGGCAAATATCATCCTTTACCCGACTAAAACTAATATAGCATAACTTCTTGAACTATATTCGCTGTGAGCAAACTTTTTTTGTAAAATTAGCCTATATAACTTGAAACTATTGTGCATCAACGCTTCTGGCATTTAAATATAGATTTAAGTTACTTATGCCAAAGCTTAGACATCAGGCAACAACGGTAAACGGCGCATACGAATACGGCTTGGCTCAACTGTAACGGCTGCTCCTTGTTCCAAATCCTCTTCACACTCAGCGATTACTGTCAGCAACAGATTCGCTAATGCTTGAGCGCGTAACCTTTCAATCCGAATGCGAATGACTGAAGGAGTAGTTGCTTCATCAAGCGCCAGCAATGTATGGAAATCTGCATCGAGTGTAGCAACAACACGTCTCTCTTCTCTAGCTCTCTGGATGATTTCTGCATCTTCAGCTTCAGACATCCCAATTTCACCCACATGGATAGTGTCGATACCTGAATCACGTAGCAATGGTGCCGCAGAGAGTGGTAATCCCTGATCAAGCAACAGTTTCATAGCTGTTAGGTAGTTCAATGATGCGATCGTCCAAGTAGGACGATGCAAAAATTAAGGCTTGCTGAATATCTTCATCTTCTAATTCGGGAAACTCCTGGCGCAGTTCTTCTCGATTAGGGTAGGTAGCTAATAACTCAATCACCCGACGAACGGTAAGGCGAAGATTACGAATAGAGGGCTGTCCATTCATGCGATTGGGATTGCTGGTGATGCGATCTAATTTCATGGAAGTAACCCTATCTCCTTACGAAAATCATCGTTGTATATTGCTTCATACCAAAATGTAGTAGTTATGATCTGATCTACAGTGATAAATATTACTCCAAATAAATCAGCGTTTTTAAGGTTGATGGCATCAAGGTCTGCATTTTCCAGATTAGCACTTTGCTAAAGCCCTTATCTTGCAAAAACTAGCAAAAATCTGCTAAAAGTGCTACAGGTAAATGGTTGTTAGCTGTAAATGGTTGTTAGCTTGAGAAGTACACATGAAAACTACAGGCATTCATCATGTAGCGATTATTTGTTCTAACTACGATCACTCCAAAGAATTTTATGTAGAAGTTTTAGGATTCCCGATTATTCAAGAGACTTTTCGCGCCGAGAGAAATTCTTATAAATTAGATTTACGAGTTGGAGAAAATGCTCAAATCGAGCTATTTTCTTTTCCAAATCCTCCAGAACGGCCTAGTAAACCAGAGGCTTGTGGTTTAAGGCATCTTGCTTTTAAAGTTGATGATGTTGAGCAAACTGTTATTTATTTAAAATCGAAAGGAGTGGAGGTAGAAAATATCAGAGTTGATGAAATTACAAATAAAAAATTTACTTTTTTTCAAGATCCAGATAATTTGCCATTAGAGATTTATGAGCATTAAACTTAGTGC
The DNA here is from genome assembly GCF_034932245.1 of Nostoc sp. UHCC 0251. Classification (NCBI taxonomy): domain Bacteria; kingdom Bacillati; phylum Cyanobacteriota; class Cyanophyceae; order Nostocales; family Nostocaceae; genus Nostoc; species Nostoc sp. UHCC 0251. Next base: position 2,502 of record NZ_JAYGHD010000315.1, on the reverse strand, counting down.
TGACGGACGAACTTGCCATCACTATAGATAATGAAGCGCGTAATTACGATTTATTGCTGCCCAAATTTTTATATTCATAACTCTTATAAAGGCGATCGCTTTTAAATATATTTTTTATAGTCTTCCTCCATTTGTGCGCCAAATTTACGGCATATAATTTATCTCGTTCTTTGGTGGACAGTAAATACTTCTACCAAAAGAATCGCCAGTTTCTGCATCCGTTAATTCCACAAGTTTAGCGTTATCAGTACAGACACTTTTACCTCTAGACATGCTGAACTCACCTTGGACAAAACCAGTCACTATCCACACCATCCGGTTGTTAGAAATCGCTGATTTGTACTCTCCTGTTTTGGCTGCAAATTCCTCGTATGTTGTAAGTTTTGCTTCTGTTATTTGCATCTTGCTAGACTTTTTAAGAACACGTTCAATCGTAATCAAGCGACTTGCTGGTAGGCTATTATTTGCAGGATATATTCGTACTCTTGAATTAAATGGTATTGGTTGATTTACTTGCTTTTTTGTCTGTACTGGTTTAGCTGTGACTGTCTGCACGAGCAATAAAGTAGTAGCACCAGCAAATACAAAAGCAGATAATGAAGTTATTGTAAAAATATTACCCATAGTGCAAATGCGCTTCATAATACTCAGAATGGTAACAACTCATAAACCAGTTTAATTAATTTATAATTACGTTTACAAGTAAAATAATTACTTGATTTAAAGACTTAGATAATTTACTATAAAATGTTTATGAAAATTATAAATATATCTGGATTAAATAATTTCGGATAAATACAAATGGGTGAGCTATTTAGTAAAATTTTAAAATGTTTGACAATATCTGTAAATTCTTAGCTGAAAATTTCTCCACCGACTTTGCCAGTTGGTTATTAGGCGAACCTATTGGTTGAGTCGATGGGGGATATTATTCCCCGCACCTCTCAGTTAGATCCGTGCATACCCGTTTCCGTGTACACGGCTCCCGATGTTCTTAGCTTACGCTTTTGCTCATGTGTTTGTAATCGTGGCAACTCTCATGAGTTGCTTCAAGATTATTTTTCTTCCAGTTGGCATGATTTCCGTCGATGTGATGCAGGTGAACCCGTTCTTCATCGATGAATTTTAAACCGCAGGAAGCACATTTATGGTTTTGCTTCTTAAGAGCTTTAGAGGTTTCGCCGTCGTAGAGTTTACTGTTACGTTCGCTCCAGTAGGCTGTATCTCCGTCGTAAGGTGATTTAATTCCTTTGACAGAAACGTGTTTGTTTTCGGAGTAAGAAACCTTTGGGAATGCCTTTTTTATTAGCTCCTGGCTTGTGTGACGATTTTGCTTGGTTTCCTTATTGAATACCTTGAAAGCTCTATGATTGATGTGCCATAAGGAAAACTTTGACCCATCCATCTTGCAGAACTTATGGTAATTTCTCCACCCTCTAACTACCGGGGCTAATTTCTCAGCCTTTGTGGTAGCGCCATAATTCGAGTTGTTGACGATGTGTTTTACTTTCTTACGAAAAGCTTTGAAGTTATCCACTGAGGGACTACATCTAAACTTTCCATTGCTCTGCACTTTGAAGTGCCAGCCGAGGAAATCAAACCCATCTGTCGCGGCGGTAACTTTGGTTTTCTTTTGGCTTACATTCATTCCGCGTTTGCGGAGGAACTCGCTGATTCTTTCAAGTATCTCTGTCGCATCATCTTCGGGTCGGAGTATGATAACCATGTCATCCGCGTATCGGATTGATGGTTCGACAATTTTGTTTTTTGAAGTCTTGTCGTGTATCTTGCCTCCTTCTTTGTAGGCAAGGTGGTATCTGTGTATACTCTCAATCCCGTTAAGTGCGATATTTGCTAATAATGGGCTGACCACTCCTCCTTGTGGGGTTCCTTGTTCAGGAAATTCTGGATTTATCCCTGCCTTGAGGCATCGGAAGATTCCGAGTTTTAAGCCTTTTGGGGCGATGAGTTCGTCCATTATTGCTGAGTGGCTAATCCTGTCGAAGCACTTTTCGATGTCGAGTTCAATTACTCGCTTATTTATTCCGTTGGCGCGGGAGCTGAGGTTTAAGTAGATGTACTTTTGTGCATCATGGGCAGAGCGCCCAGTTCTAAACCCGTAACTCCGAGCGTGGAAGGTGCCTTCGTGTGCTGGTTCGAGTGCATATTTCGCAAGGCATTGCCAAGCTCTATCCGCTATGGTTGGTATCTTTAGCATTCTGGTAGTCCCATCCTTTTTAGGGATAGGGATTTCCCGTAATCCTTGATGCTTCCAATTTCCGCTATTCATTTTCAGTAATTCTTCAAGGTTGAAGCGTTCTTCAAATGAAAGTGATTTCTTCCCATCAATACCAGCCGTCTTTTTACCAGCGTTTAGCTGAGATACTTGTCTTATTGCAAGAAATCGAGCCGAGGTGGATTTGAGAATAAGCTTTTGGAGAAACCTAGCTTTCCGCTTGTCTCCAACTTGAACAGCTTTAAATACGCGCTTTTGAAGGCGGA
>NZ_JAYGHD010000314.1:0-37662 GCF_034932245.1 Nostoc sp. UHCC 0251 | reverse complement strand
TAGTACAGAGTGAAGTATTTCGTGACCGTTTGGCTAAATTATCGTTCAAATCACACTAAGAGGTTTGGCAAAGTCTCAATTAGGAGATTTTAAAGCAGCCGTTATTGACTTCGATCAAGCACTGCGATTAAATCCCAAGCATACAGATGCTTACAACAGTCGGGGAACTGCTCATGCGGAACTAGGAAGCATTCAAGCTGCGATTGCTGACTTTAACCAGGTAATAAAAATCGATCCGAAGTCTGTAGATGCTTACTACAATAGGGGTTTTTTGAATTATAGACAGGGAAATCACAAGCTGGCGATTTCAGATTTTAACTTAGCACTAAAAATCAATCCCAACTTAGCTGATGCCTATGGCAACCGAGGACTTGCTGAATATGCTTTAGGCGATCGCAAAAGCGCTATTACCGATTTACAGCAAGCTGCAAGTCTGTTTCAACAAGAAGGAGATACCCAGAGGTATCAGCAAACACAAATTCTTCTTCAGCAGATTCAGCAGTAAGCAATATTCAGGCTCGAAATTAGGTAAAAATCATTTTTAATCAGTTTATTTTCAGGGTGGGCGAGGAAGGCTTACCCTGAAATTTAGGCTAACTTAATGAATGACTATCAATATAAGCCATAACTGCCCTGCAAGCGATGTCTAAATACTCGGATTACTAATTAAAACTAAACCTCCCGTTGACTTTTTCACCACCAACATCCGCAGTAACTTTTACTTGATATTGACCCGTCGTAATTCCCTCCAGCTTAGTAGCGTAGTGTTTACCATCAGCATCATATGTTAGGGGAACTGTTTTTTGCTTTCCATCTGGTGACTGAATATCAGCAGTAACTTTCGCATTTGGAACTGCTTCGTGTTTATCACCTGTTTGCAAATATAAATCTAAGTGAGTCGTACTACCTTCTTTCTCAGGCACTAACTCTAAGTGATATTTTCCTACTTCAACAACTTGAGCATTTTTACCATGCGAATCGCCATGAGCAGATGTTTCAGTTTTGGCGGCTGGTTCGGTTTTGCTAGTATTTTCTGTAGAAGAACTAGAAGGATTACTACTGGACTCAGAAGCTTGATTACCACAAGCTCCCAAAAAAAGTAATCCTACACTGGCGAGAACAACAAAACCTAATTTGAATGATTGCATTGATTTACTCCTCATTGATTATTAGAAAAATTTCGCTCAATTCCTATGTAGCGCCTGAATATATCGAGATTCCCAGGTGGACATCTGGGAAGAATTAATAAATTAAGTGTCATACAACTGAACCTTGAGTAACATCGATTTCTTGTACTTGTGTAGTCTTTTTGGGAACCAAAAATTTACCAAATAGCGAATATAAAGCCGGTAAAACTAAGAGTGTTAAAGCAGTGGAAGTAACCAAGCCACCTAACACTACCACAGCCAAAGGTTGTAAAATTTCCTTACCTGCACCAGAACCAATTACTAGGGGAACCATACCTAGTGCTGACGAAAGTGCTGTCAGGAGAATCGCAACTAATCGTTCCATCGAACCATCAACAATTACTTGTTTAAGTGGTATTCCCTCAGCGAGGCGATTGTTGTAGTTATCTACTAACAGCAATCCATTGCGAGTAGCTACACCAAATAGAGTGATAAAACCAACCATTGAAGCGACGGATATGATCCCACCACCGATAGCAACAGAAATTACACCGCCAATTAACGCTAGTGGCAAGTTAATCATAATCATTGCCGTGGCAGGAATTGACTTAACCGCAAAGTAAATCAGCACAGAAATTGCTGCTAGCGCGATCGCACCTGCAATCATCAATGTCTGCGTTGCTTGTTCCTGTGCCTGAAACTGACCGCCAAATTGGACATAGTAGCCTCCAGGCAGTTGAATTTGTTTGACGCGATCGCGTACATCTTTAATTACAGAACCCAAATCTTTTCCCGAAACGTTAGCAGAAACCACAATCAACCGGGAAACATTTTCACGATTAATCGTACTTGGCCCCGTACCATAATCTACTTTAGCAACCTGGGATAAGGGGATTTTTTGCCCGTTGGGTGTATCTACCAACAAGTTACCAATCACGTCCAAATTGTTACGGGAGCTATCTTGCAACCAGACAACGAGATTAAACGTTTGTTGCTTCTCCAACACTTGAGAAACTGCTTTGCCATTCAATCCAGTCTCTATAGTTTCTGCTAGTTCTCCCACAGTTAGCCCATAACGAGCTGCTGCATCGCGGTCAAATTGAATTTGAATTTGTTTGACTGGGACTTGGGGCTCGAGTTGCAGATCCACAATGCCGGAAATACCACTCATGGCGGATTGTACCTGTTTACCAATAATGCGGAGTTGTTCGAGTTCGGGGCCGTAGATTTTGACAGCGATCGCACTTCTTACGCCAGAGAGGATATCATCTATGCGGTGTGAGATAAATCCACCGATATTTGTCGCCACACCAGGAAGTTTTTCAAACTCTTTGCGGAGTACTTCAACAGTCTTGTCCCGATTTTTCGCCCCTTCTTCGCTAATCTGCACATCCAACTCGCCAAAGTTGACCCCTGCCACTTCCGGATCTCCTTGAGCAAACCCAGCTCGCAACGCAATGAAATCGAAGCGGCGATCGTTTTTGAGAGCATCCATTACTGCCAAAGCTGCTTGGTCAGTTGCATCTAAGGATTCACCAGGTAAGAGAACCATTGAATTGACCAAAGAACGGTCTTGGAACTCTGGTAAGAAGACTTTGCCTAACCCAGGCAGAATAATTATGGAAGCTACAAAGCCCGCAAGTGCCACCCCTAAAATCACCTTAGGGTAACGAATCGAGAACTTCAACGCTGGACGATAAAATTGATGTGTTTTGCGCTCTAGCCAAGTTTCCGCACTTGGTAAACGGCGATTTGCCAGTAGTAAGGCACATAAGGCTGGAGTTAGTGTCAATGCAACTAAAGTAGAAGCGAGAATCGATAGCAAATATGCCATTCCCATTGGGGTGAAAATGCGACCTTCTACCCCAGACAGGACAAAAATCGGTGCAAATACTACTGCAATAATGACTGTAGAAAATAGAACACTAACACGTACCTCCACTGAACCGTCGAACACTACTTGTAAAGGATTTTTCGGGTTGCCTGCTATTTGGTTTTCCCGCAATCGGCGGTAAACGTTTTCCATATCAACGATCGCATCATCCACCACTGAACCAATTGCAACTACTAGTCCACCCAAGGTCATTGTATTAATGCCCTGTCCAGTCCAACTCAAAATAATCATGCCTAACAGTAACGATAAAGGCAGCGCACTAAGGCTAATAATTACTGTGCGCCAGTTCATCAAAAAGATAATCAGGATGATTGAAACGATAATGATGCCATCCCGCAGAGCTTCCTCAACATTTTTCACCGAAGCTTCGATAAATAAATCTTGGTCAAAGGTTTTAGTAAACTTAACATCCTGCGGTAGCCCTGGCTTAATCTCCTCCATTGCTGCTTCCACAGCTTTGACTACAGTGGGTGTATCTGCGGCAGGCTGCTTAGAGACAGTTAAAATTACTGCTCGTTTCCCTTGGAATAATCCATCTCCTCGTCTTAATCCTGGGCCAATTTTGACCTCTGCTATTTGTTCCAGTAATACGGGTGTACCTTTAACCGCTTTGATAACCGAACGCTTGAGTTGATTGATTGACTCTATTCGCCCAATTCCCCGAATTAGTGTTTCTTGGTCAGGAGTAATCAAAAATCCTCCCGGCACATTGACGTTAGCATTCTGCACTGCTTGAGTAACTTCTGGGAGGGAGACATTATAGGCTTTGAGCTTGTCAGGGTCAACCAAAACTTGATACTGTCGCTCATCGCCACCATAGAGAAAAACATTACTCACCCCTGGTACAGCCAGCAAGCGATTTTTCACATCCCAGTTGACAATGCGCCATACCTCCATCATGTCGGTGCTTTGGGAGGAAAAAGCGTATTTGACAGCCCATCCCAAGGGCGAGTTAACAGGCAGAATTTCCGGTTGCTCTACCCCTTGTGGTAGTTTCACCCCTTGTAATCGCTCTGTTACCAGTTGACGGGCGCGGTATATATCAGTATCCCAGCTAAAGACAGTTTTTATAGCAGAAATCCCAATAGCAGATGAAGACCGAAGAGATTCCAGTCCTGGTGTGCCATTAATCGCGCTCTCAATTGGGCGAGTCACCAAAGACTCGATTTCTTCTGGTGCTAAACCAGAAGCTTGAACTTGAATTTCTACTTGTGGCGGAGCAAAGGCAGGAAATACGTCGAGCGGCATTTGCGTTATCACGCGCAATCCCCACAGACTAATTAATATGGAGGCAATAACGATTAGCCACCTTTGCGCGATCGACCATTTGACAATGGAATTGAGCATTTTTGAGACAACTCAAGGGTTTTTTGCTTGACGATACAGTGAATCCATTCGGGATAATCTGTAGTTTTGACAATCTGGCACTGTATCTAATGTCTCAAATGAAGATGAAATCAGGATGAAATCAAAGTTGAATAATGGTAAGCTAAAAATTCGGCAGATGTACCGCGAGTGAATGTCTTACCCTTGCTAGCAAATGCTTTTACTCCCTATGAGCAAACCTTTTTTGAATTAAGTTGAGCAATAGAGGTAAGTGATGGCAAAAGGTAAACGTAGCGGTGGAAAAGGGTTTAGTAAACCACCTAAGCCACCACATCTCGATAGCTCATTAGATTTTGAAGAATTAGTTAACGGCAATCTTATTTTAGTAGCGAACGTAATCACCAACGAAATTAAAGGGATTGGAGATGCCTTTACATTTATAAAATATAACGAGTTGACTGACGAATTATCAGATTTTAGGTCAGCTATTGCTACCGCATTTGACTCCTCATTGATTAGACTGGCGAAGCGGCGACGAATTGAAGAAGGTAAGGGTTTACTAACTCTGACTCCAAAACGTTATCGTCAAGAATGGGGGCTTAGTGATAGTTCTGACGGTGAAATAGTTTTTAATTGGTGGACTTTACCAGAGTTGAAAGTTGCTCAAGAACGGAGCTACATATTTGGTGGAACCCGAATTCTTGCCAAATTAACAGAATCTCTAATTGTGCATTCTCAAGAAAGGTTTCCGGTTATCTACCACGCTGTTCCATGCACAAGTGGAAATGACCAGGTAAATTATATGCATCTCATGTTTACTGTTCCACTCAGTTCCAACGAAGCAGCAAAATTTCTTAGTATCAATATAATTGAACATGAAACTAGACCTTTAACAGAACTTTTACCTCCTAGCTCCTAAAAAGTCACTTAAAAACAAACAATACTATGTCTAAAATCCGTATTGGTAATACTATAGTTAAAAGTAATGAAAAGTTAAGACAAATACAATCACAAGTTTTTACTAATTATGGCTATCAAAAAGTGAATGATTTTTTGCTCAATGATAGCAGAGATTTTAGAGTTGTATTTGATATGTTATGGGAAAAATATCATAGTCAGCCCAAAATTTTTTATGATTCTACCTTAATAAAGGTATTAGAGGAATCGAAATCATTTAAAAAGTTTATACTAGCTGTTAATATACAAACAATTTCTCAGATGAGAATTCCTTTTGATAAATTTTATATCCCGTGCTTAAAAGAATGTTATCAGAATTATGAGACTCATAAAGAAATAGGTGCTAGAGGTTGGGTAGTCGGTGTTATTCCTTTTCTCGGTGCTACTTACCCTGAACGTCGAAAATTTTTATCGAATTTAATTGACTCTTTGGATATTACAGAAAATATTAATTCAGGAAGAATTATTTATTTAGATAAGCATCTAGCTTTAACTTATAAACAAGATGATTCTAAAAACCAAGCGTTAGGAGAACTATTGTTTGCAGCAAGACGTTCTGAAGATTTATGGTCTTTTGATCAAACAGATGTTTTTGTACCTGTAAAATCCTTACGTCAAGCTAAAATTGCTATAGCTAGTTACCAAGGTAAGCCCCGAAAAGGAGAATTAGTAGGAAACGATTCTGCACGTTTTTCCAGATTTTTAGGCTTGGATATTAGAGATAGCTATGCATATATGCCTGGCTATGAAGAATTAGTTAATTATAAAGGAAAAGGCTTCCAAAAGCGATAATTCATTGTGACTAGCTACAACTAATACCAATTCTCCATGAAGATACACCTTAACGAACGTTATTGAAGGTTTTACTCTAATAATTGCCCTTGCCTCAATTTCTGTAGCTTCAGCATTGTAATACATATCATCAGCCACAAAAATCCAACACCATATCCTGCAATTACATCTGTAGGCCAATGAACACCTAAATACAGCCGACTAATCCCTATTGCCGCTATTAAAATAACTGCTAAAACATAGATTATTTGCGAAAGTTTCGGATAGTGAGTAGTTAATATATACGCAATAAAACCATACATTACCATAGAACCGAGTGCATGACCGCTAGGAAAACTGAAAGACTTTTCAGAAATTAAAAGTTTCCAAAGTTGCGGACGGGGTTTTGAGAAAAATAACTTTAAACCTGTATTTAAAACTAATGCTCCTAAACAGGTAAGCACAAAAATATATGTTTCTACTCGGTAACGTCGCCACAAAAGTGTTCCTAAAGTTACTCCTGCAACTACTACTACTGTTCTTGGATTACCGAGATTCGTTATAAATAGCATCAAATTATCAAGACTCGGATTGGCAAATTGATGTAGCCATAATAAAAAAGATGTATCAAATGCAAAAGCTTCTTGCTCTAAAACTTCTTCAGCAAGCTTGGCGACAACAAACAGGATCAGCAGACAAACAGTAAGTCCAACTATACCAATTGTGGCAATTAAAGGAGCTAAATGAGGGTATATATGGCGTAACCAAAAGGTAGAAATTTTTCGGCTCATTGAGTATGTCTAAGTCTGTTATGGACTTATAGCTTACGGAACAGAGTAGTAGATTGTTCAGCGCTGTTGCACCCTACCAATGTCAGTAAAACAATTGCAGTTATGGGGATGATGTAGATTAAGCGTTTCATAATACCTCTCTGGTAAATAATATAAAGCACTTTTAATAATGAGAAATCGTCAAGAACCGATGGTATCAGCTACTATATCAGCAAACCTGTCCTCTAGAGTTGCTGGAGACGTGAGAAGATTCTAGGGAGGTTTTCGTTCGCACAAACACTGTTACAGTCTATACTCATCTGCACTAACACAGATGTATATCAGCCGTTTTTGCATCTTGATTGCGGTTTCTATTGGTTAATTTACCAAAACATATTAGTATGTTGCTGGAACGATGAACTTTAATATTTAAAAACCTTCTCCAGATTGTCCACTTCATCTAGTATAGGGGTTGCAAGACGAGCGTAATCTTCAGATGATTTCGCTGCCTCAACACTAGCAAAAAGTGCATCAAATTTCTGTAATTGTATAGTTTCTCCACGCGCTAAGATAGATGGTCTGACTGCATTCCATGTACGGCGTATCTCCGAGGCAGTTGTTTTCAGGTGGCTTGTATTTCCTGTTGCTGACCAAATTTCCAACTCACGTCCGTAGTAGTCAAGCAGCGTTACCTCGACTGGTACTTTTGGTTCAAATTCCTTGATAATATTGACAGCAATTAACGTCACTTGATTAGCATCACGCATTGCAGATATGCGATTTTTAGCGGTAACAGCTTTGGTGAGTGTTGCTATTTTGGAATCCAACTGCGCTAATTCTGTTTTATTCTGAACGTTGATTTTTGTATGTAGGCTTTTTGCTGCATTTCCCAGCAAGTTAAGATTAGCTGTGGCTTTTGTCCAATCATTGGCTTTAGCCATATCGTAGACGCTTTCACCATATTCACCCACTTGGCCCAGAGAAGTTGGTACTTTATCATCATTTACTTCAGTATCAGCATCGTTAGCTGCATCTAGCTTTTCTCTGTTTTCATTGACTTCCACATCTTTATTAATCGTCATCTGAGTACTGCTGTGATGCTGTGGCATAATTGCAATAGGTAACTGGGGTTGATTTGTAGAGATAGCTTTTGCCAAACCAGCGATACCTAAAGTACCAAGCAAAGAGCCGATAACAATGATTTTTGTTGAGTTATTCATAAATCCTACATACCTCAATCCGTGTTTGTAGTTTTACTATAGATTGCATTTGTTAAAAACTTGGAAAGTTCTGATGGAGTGTCAAAAAATTTTAAATCCTTCTACTAAGGCTCAGATACAGTTAGCAACCTAATTTTTTATAATCTCAACCAGTCTTTCCGACTTCTTGACTTTTTATCTTTAAAGTAAAGCTGTAGCAACTCAAAAATAGGTGTGAACAACACAAGTAAGAATAATTATTTTGGATTGCTCAAAAAACAAAATTTTCCAGGATTGACACAGATGAAAACTTCAACAAAAATCGCTTTAGCAGCTGCTTTGATGAGTATTTTAGGTATTGGCGCAGTGGTAAAAACCGTAAGTGCCTCTCCTTCTCAAAACAGTGTACAAGTAACTCAGGTTAGTGACGGAGATGGCGAAGCTAATGACGCTACAGAAGCTCCTGAAATCAATAATAATGGTGTTCATAACACTAAAATAGCTCAAGCAAGTGACGGTGACGGTGAAACTAATGATGATCAACAAGAACAGCAAGAGGACAAAAAACTACAAGCTTTAGCTAAAATTACAGCAGAACAAGCTAAACAAGCTGCTGAAACCTCTGTCGGTACTAAAGCTAGTAGTGTAAAACTAGAAAATGAAGATGGAAACTTAGTTTATGCTGTAGAAATTGCTCAGAAAGAGGTAAAAGTTGACGCTGGTAATGGTAAAGTTCTCTACACTGAGAATGCTAACCAGGAAAACGATAAAGATGAAGCTTCTCGTCCAAAGAGTAGCATTCAAGTTACGGAGAATAATAACGAACAGGAAACAAATGAAGGTAGTAAGTAGAGTAATCTATCACTAGTTGTAAGTGATGTTTAGCTGTAAATAGCTAAATACGAGGTTGTTGAATCATCTCTTTTCAACAACCTCCTTTGTTTTTACTAGATCGCCGACGGCGGGGCTTCTCTCAAGCAATACAATACTACCTTGCTGCTGAATTTTTTCCCAATATTCATTAGCAACCCATTTCATAATTATTTCTAGTAACCAGGTAAATTTTATCCCTCGGTTTAGTCGGTGTAACTTTTTCCATGCAGATACAGATTTTGCAACTTTCCAATTATACTGTTGAAAAAATTCTGCCCCTTGCTCAGGAGCAAATAACAAGGTTTTATTTCCATTCGCAAAATATTGGTCAAAAATTTTTCGAGCGTAAACTTGATCGTAATTTTTTAACGCTAATGATGATTCCAATTCAAATAGCCACCAATTCAGATTAGATTGCTCATAAATATCGGTTGCAAGTAATGCTACTTGGGTTTCATGTAGATATGATAGCAACCCTTCTGTAATCACTAGCGTCTGTCTTGTTGCAAGATTAATCTCGGAAAAAAAAGTCCTTCTCAATGCCAGGTTGGTAATATCGAGTTTGACACGTTCAAGCCAACACAAAGGTTGCTCGTCTTTAAGTGCTTGTTCTTTGTAAGCAATGATTTCCGGCAGGTCAACTTCAATCCAACGAAGTGATGCATATAAAGGTAATCGATAGGGTCGAGTATCTAACCCCGCAGCAAGATTGATTACAGTGTCAATCTTTTTTGAATTAACTAACTGTAAAATCAAGTTATCAATAACATAAGTGCGGATGGCGATCGCATTTGTAATTTTGTCTTTCTCCCCTATAACCTCAACAAGCATTTCACCTTTTCCACCAGCTAACATACGCGCTAATGGATCTTTAAATAATGCATCTACACGTTCGCTTTCCAATGCGCGATACATTGCCACTAGATAGGCAGTTTCGGCAAGATTAATCATCGAATAAAGTATTATTTGTGATTCTGGCTAGACTTTAAAAATATTGCAGATGTAAAATCCTAAAACTTTAGGCAATATTAAAAATTGCACTTTTATATCACACTATAGTAACAGCAGCTACTATCACTTTTGCGTAATCTTTTATTGCATTAACTCCTTTAATTAGAGTTAAACAACCTGGATGAGTAAGGTTGTTGGATTGAATTATAGAGAACAAAAGTTAAGAACTCGGAAAGATTTACTTCAATTTAATTAAAAAATTATGCTGCGCTCGCTTTAGCAATAAAGTCATAAAAAAATTAAGTCATTTATCTGAATCTTTCCAAGTTCTTGACCTTTACTGCTTATAATCACAAACCTATATTTCAGATAAATTTACACGATGAATACTTCAACTAATCCGGCTATAGCTATAGCTTTCATCAGTATTTTTGGCTTTGGTGGTCAGTTGCTTTGCATAACAGCATGATTACTTTGCGATGGGCTATGCCCCGCCGGAGGCGATCGCTAAGTGGCTCCTGTGGAGTCCCGCGTGTGGTAACTATGAGGAATGTAAAGTAAAATGCGTCTATTCCCCGTATTGGTAGCAGTAGTAGCAATTGCAGTTCCTCTAAGCGAATGCAAGAATGCAAATGCACAAACTGCTGACAGTTTAAAACAGACAACAAAGGTTTTTACACCAAGAATCAATCAGCAGTCGGAAAAAGACTCCGACACCACTCTTAGTCAAAAGAATGCCAACGCGTCTGCGGCAATACCTGTATTTCCCATAACTCCAGGAAATACTCAAACCAACAAAGCCTCAGAAGCAACTGAAGCCCGTGTGTTGATATCGGAAGTAGCAGTTAGATATCAGGTAGGGCAAATCTTACCAGAACTAGAAAACCAAGTATACAAAGTAATTCGTACTCAACCAGGACGAACCACAACCCGTTCCCAATTGCAAGAAGATATAAACGCTATATTTGCTACTGGCTTCTTCTCCAATGTTCAAGTAGTGCCAGAGGATACCCCTTTGGGAGTAAAGGTAAGCTTTGTAGTGCAGCCTAACCCTGTTCTGACTAAGGTAGAACTACAAGCCAATCCTGCTACAGGTGTTCCCTCTGTACTACCTGCTAATACTGCGGATGAAGTCTTTCGTGAGCAGTATGGCAAAATCTTGAATTTGCGTGACTTACAGGAGAGTATCAAGCTATTAACTAAGCGGTATCAAGACCAGGGTTACGTGCTAGCAAACGTGATTGGAACACCGCAAGTTTCCGAAAATGGAGTTGTCACCCTGCAAGTAGCAGAAGGGGTGGTGGAGAATATTAGAGTCCGGTTCCGCAATAAAGAAGGTCAGGAAACAGACGAAAAGGGACAACCAATTCCAGGTCGGACACAACAGTATATTATTACACGAGAGTTGGAGTTGAAACCGGGACAAGTATTCAACCGTAATACCCTGCAAAAAGACTTGCAACGGGTATATGGGCTAGGACTATTTGAAGATGTAAATGTCTCCCTTGACCCTAGCACTGACCCCAGCAAAGTAGATGTAGTGGTGAATGTGGCCGAACGCAGTGGCGGTTCGGTTGCAGTTGGGGGTGGCATTAGTTCTGCTAGTGGACTGTTTGGCACTGTTAGCTATCAACAGCAAAACCTAAACGGAAGAAACCAAAAATTGGGTGCGGAAGTACAGGTGGGACAGAGGGATTTGCTGTTTGACCTGCGATTTACAGATCCCTGGATTGCGGGAGATCCCTACCGGACTTCTTACACAACTAATCTTTTTCGCCGTAGCTCGATTTCGTTGATTTTTGATGGCAAAAATAATGATATTAAGACCTTTGAAACAGGAAAAACGAATGGCGATCGCCCCCGTGTCCTCCGTCTCGGTGGCGGTGTCACCTTTACCCGTCCCCTGAGCAATAATCCCTACAAAAATTCTGAATGGACAGCTTCAGCAGGTTTGCAGTATCAACGAGTTTCCACCCGTGATGCCAATGGAAACATCAGAAAAGAAGGAACAGTGTTCAAGAATGGAGCGCCCACGGAACTGGTTCCACTTAGTACATCTGGACAAGGTGAAGACGATTTGCTACTTTTGCAACTAGGGGTACAAAGCGATCGCCGTAACAACGCCTTACAACCGACTAGCGGTTCTTATCTCCGTTTCGGAGTCGATCAGTCAGTACCAGTGGGGCTAGGCAATATTTTTCTCACCAGGTTGCGAGGTAACTATAGCCAATATTTCCCTGTCAACTTTATTAGTCTTACCAAAGGCCCACAAACTTTAGCATTTAACTTGCAGGGTGGAACTATCCTTGGTGACTTGCCTCCTTACGAAGCCTTTACCCTTGGTGGTAGTAACTCCGTCCGGGGTTATCAAGAGGGAGGATTAGGTAGTGGACGTAGTTATATACAAGCATCTGCCGAGTATCGCTTCCCAGTTTTCTCAGTCGTCAGTGGCGCACTATTTTTTGATATCGGCAGCGATCTGGGAAGTAGTACCAGATCAGCGGAGGTGCTGAACAAAAACGGTAGTGGCTACGGTTATGGTCTTGGTCTGCGCGTACAATCGCCACTTGGGCCAATTCGCATTGACTATGGCATCAATGGCGATGGTGACAACCGTATCAATTTTGGTATTGGCGAAAGGTTTTAAGTTATTAGCAGTCAGCGATAAATAGCAAATAATCGCTGACTGTCCTGGTTTCTAATTGTGATTTTGAAACTTTCTGGAATAATCTCAAAATAATGTCATTCCTTCTCAAAAAGTCAATTCTTTCCAAGTTCTTGACTTTTTATCTTTAAATTGAGAGCGCAAACCCCGAAATACATTATATGACTACAGACGTTCAACTTGCTTTAGTGAAAGTAGATCCTGATGGTCTGTAATCAATATTTATCGACGAAATCGGGAGATTAATGCTTTAAGTCAATGGAAATTTCTGCATCTGCTTTTTTGATAAATATCAACCTGAAAGTTCTCGACGTTTTAATAGTAATTCTTTGCTTGTCAGCTATCCTATTTTATTGTTACTCAATCTATTCAGCAGTTGTCACCTTTGGGTAATCCTATATATATGCTCCCAATTTTTATCCACCCATTACTATCCTGAAGCCAATTTGCGGACTGGACAGAGATATCTACGAAAATTTAGCAACATTTTGCCGACAAGAATATTCAACTTACCAGATTATCTTCAGCGTCCGTAGCTCGCAAGACCCTGGAATAGATGTGGTCAAACAAATTATCCGAGACTTTCCGAGACTAGATATTCAGTTAATAGTCTGCGATCGCATTATTGGTACAAACCTAAAAGTGAGTAATCTGGCCAATGCTTTATCTTTCGCCAAATACGAGGTTTACAGGCTTTGGATTTATATGGAAGGGCAGAACTATAAAAGCGATCGCACAAACTGACAAATCAGCGCTTGTGCGATCGCTTGATATTATTTTCACCCTGATACTTGTCCCAGTTGTCTTTCGTCTAGTTTCTTAATTCCGCCCGTAGTTGATGATTACATAGCATAGGTTTGAATTATTACTGACCTAAGTGGTATGTCTGTAGTCATACCAACACCTTTAAAAGAAACAGAGTATACTAAAGTCTGTGCTTCACCTAGATTTTCAATACCTTTGAGAGAAACTGTCAGTGTAGTACCAGGAGTTCCGAAATATTTCAGTTAATTAAAGGGGTGAGAATTTTAAAAGTTTTAGTCTTTATGGTTAATATAGCTGTACTATGGTATTTAATAAGACATTTTTATAAACATTAATTAAGCAAACTTTCTGATAAATGCACTGTAAAACAACTACCAATTCCGAGTTGACTTGTAACAGTAATTAGTCCGCCATGATTTTGGGCGATCGCTTGGGCAATAGCCAACCCTAAACCAGAGCCACCAGAATTATAAGAACGTGATTTATCTGCTCGCCAAAAACGCTCAAAAATGTTTTCTAAATCTCCTGGTGCAATTCCTACACCTGTATCTTGGACATTAACTACTACATGGGAAGCACTACGATTAGCGAGGATTTCTACTGTCCCTTTTGACGGTGTGTAGTGGATAGCATTTTGAATTAAGTTAGTAAATAATCGTGTTATCTGATTCGGATCACCTAACAGATAAAGCTTTTCAGTCAATTGACTTTTCAGATTAATTTGTTTAGCCATCGCTTGCGGCTGATATAGTTGCACTAAGTTATTTAAAATTGAACTAAGATTAACAGTTTCTTTAATGTGGTTAGGAATATTATCATGACGAGCTAAAAATAGTAAGTCTTCTGTAAGTCGAGTCATTTGGTTAGTAGCACTAGAAATAGCCTGAAATTTTTCTGCGTCAGTTTCCCGCATTCCTTCTGGATACTTTAGCGCTACCCCTGCATTACTTGTAATTGCCATTAAAGGACTGCGGAGTTCATGGGAAGCGTCAGCAGTAAACTGTTTTAACCGTTCAAAGCTTTCTTCAATTGGTTGCATCGCTTGACGAGTTAGCCAAACTCCACCAGCACCACTAATAATCAAAGCTACAACAATTCCACCGCCTAATCCCAAATCTAATTTATTTAAAGTTTCATCGAATTCTTCTAGAGATTGACTAGCTCTTACATATCCAATGAATTGTTTATCATCACTACTAATAATTGGTAAAGTAACAGACTGAATACGATTTTTACCAACTGTACTGATTTGTTCTCCTTCTTTTACATGAGCAGGTAAACTTAAAATATTTTGTCCCTGTTTTTCTATGAGATTACCTTTAGTATCAAACCAGTTTACCCCTTGATGATTTTCAAACAATTTATCTTGAGGTAAGTCATTTTCAATTTTAATTTTACCGTGATCGAACTCGGCATTAGCAGCAGCAACTTGTGCTAATGCAGCAAGTTTTTGTGTTTGTTGTTTATAGAGGCTATGGCTAAAGACAATCCGAACGGCAATTGCAAATCCACCTAAGATTAATGATAATACGATTAAATAAGACAAGAGTAAACGACGGCGAATTTTTTCAAACATCAGCCAAATTTACCCTTACTTAGGACACAGACGATAACCAACACCGTAGACAGTTTCGATAAAATCCTCTGAACTTCCTACTGCTCTGAGTTTCTTTCTTAAATTTGTAATATGAGTTTTAACCGTTTCTTCCCCGGACAATTTATCAAACTCCCACAATTTATCTAAAATTGCCGAGCGAGTTAAAACTTGAGTAGGATTTTTCAAAAAGCATTCTAATATCATGTATTCTTTATGTGTTAATGATAAGGGCTTGCTTGCATAGGTCACATAACAATTATTAGGGTCTAATTGTAAATCGCCGTGAATTAAAATTAATCGGTGAGTTTCTGGGCTTCTCCGAGATAAAGCTCTAATTCGTGCTGCTAATTCTTCTAGTTCAAATGGTTTAACTAAATAATCATCTGCACCAGCATCAAGTCCAATTATTTTATCTGGTGTTGTATCTCGTGCTGTCAACATCAAAATAAAAGCGTTACATTTAGCAGCACGTAACCGTTTACATAAAGTAACTCCATCTAAGCGTGGCAACATTAAATCTAATAAAATTAAATCATAATTACCTGCTTCGGCATATTCCCAACCTTCAATTCCATCACAAGCAATATCAACAGCATGATGCTGGTGTTTTAAATCTTCGGCTAATGGTTTAGCAATGCGATCGTCATCTTCAACTATTAAGATTCTCATATCTTTGGTGCTATACCAAAAATCAGAAAGGGAAAATTTAGCAACCCTACGATTCCAAGGATGAGAGGTGTTCCTATTATGGGGTGAGTTATCTCCTTAAACGCATCACTCAATTTGGTGACGCACCTTTTTCTCGTTTCGCACGGAAAAGAATAGGACAATTGCCAGCAGGATAAAGGCGATCGCCGAAGCATATTCCCTTGGCAGTGAGAGACCGCCATCTTTAACTGGTTTAGTCAAAAAATCTCCGAAGGTGGCTCCAAAGGGGCGTGTAAAGATGAACGCGAGCCAGAATAGGAGAATATCGCTCAACTTTGTTACGTAGTGAAGGGCGATGACAACACCAATGACACTGGCTGTCACGAATGCGCCCTGGATATAGCTTAGTCCCAAGTTGCTTGTCAGAAAGTCACCAAAGGCGGTTCCCAAACTGTTGGAGAACACGACAGCCAGCCAATAGGTGGTCTCTGCGTCTTTCCTCGCGATCGGATAAACGCTCAGATCCCGATCTCGGTAGTACCAGATGGCAAGAACGCTCAACAGACCGGCTACCAGAATCAGCGATCCCACTGCGTAGCCCAGCCCGAAAGATCGATCCATTAAGTCTGAAACTTCGGTTCCGGCTGTGGTTGTCGCAATGATCGCCACCCAGTAAAGGGCTGGACGATATCTATCGGATTGAATTTGAAAAAATAGGAGAATGGCCAGGAGGGCGAAAGTTACGGCAAAGGCTATGTAATACCCCAGCCCAAGAGTCATTGAGATGAAGTCCCCTGCCGTTTCACCAAGCGTCGTGGCGATAATCTTCATGATCCAGAAGAAAATTGTGACTTTTGCAACTTTGTTCATTTATTTTTCACAATAAAAAAATAGTAAGTCATGATAATTCAGATTAGCTCAGTCTGGTAGAAACAACTAATATCTGAATGGCACGCTTGAAAAGCTCTAAGCTATGTGGAATAAGCACTACATTGAAAGCTATTGAACAGTCAAAAGATAGGTTAGGTAATCGCAAATTTCCAATCAAATCGCCTCTTCACAAACAGAAAAATGCCATTCGTTCGAGAAGGCGATCGCTAATCAGTCTTGTCCGTCAATCGACAGTAAGGCTGGTTTCTTCTGCTTAAGGCTTAAGTAAATAACCAGACTCGCGATTATAGAAAGAAAAAGCATACTGGTTCCGACAGTACCAAAACCAAAGCCTCCATTTTTAGCAGATTGGGATAGTAAATCACCCATAGATGCTCCAAGGGGACGAGTCAAGATGTAAGCTAACCAGAATGCCAAAACTGCATTCATCCGAAAGTAATAATAAGCGATCGCAATGATTGCAATTGAAGCGCCAAATATCAGTGCTGATTGTGCATAACCCAGTCCAAAAGCCTCTGCTAAAAGGTCTCCTGTTGAAGTACCCAAGGCAAACGTAAACAAAACAGCTACCCAATAAAAAAGCTCTCTTTTAGCTGTATTGATGGAGTGCATGGCTAATGTCTTTTCGTTTGAATACCACAGCGCAAAAACTACCAACAAGGAAACACTAAAAATTACAGTAGTTGTCACCAAACTAACTCCAAGCTCGTCTACCAATCTATCAGTGATTAGTGTGCCAACGATACTTATCAAAACGACCACAAACCAGAAACTTACTGGAACATAGCGTTTCAGCTTAAACTGATTCAATAGCGCAATCAGTAACACGCTGCTCATAATGTAGGATGTAACACCTAAACCAAGGTTCAGGGTTGCTGACAGAAAATCTGCTGCGGTTTCACCTACTGTGGTTGCCAGAACCTTAATCATCCAGAAGTAAATTGTCACCTCTGGAACCCTGTTTAACATCTTCTTCATAATATTTGTCCTTCTCGATTTTTCGCTAGAAGTTGAGATGACATCACATCTTTATCTGAACTTGCAGGTTCATCATAGAGAGAAAAAGTCAAGAACTTGGAAAGATATTGCTGACAATGAAGATTTTTACTCTCTACCCACTGATTTCCGTCTTCTGCCTTCAAATACCAGCAGTAATGCAATCGCACTCAAAGCGAAAATACTTCCAGCGATGAAAGTTGCTTTTGGACTGATTGTTTGCCATAAAATACCTCCCAACAGGCTAGCTGGTAAAAGCGCTACACCAATAGCCAAGTTGATTAATCCAAAAGCAGTACCCCGTAGATGGGACGGAACTCTATCTGCTACCAGTGCTAACAATATGCCTTGACTCATCCCCTGATGCAGCCCATACAGCGCAAACAGTCCCCATACCTGCCAAGGAGCATCAACGAATGCAAAACCTAGATATGCTAAAGCATACACAGAAAATCCACCCACTAGTAGCCCCAATCTACCAATGCGGTCAGATAGTAATCCTACTGGATAAGCACTCAGAGAGTAAGCTATATTCATTACAACCAGGGTGAGCGGTATTAGCGAGGCAGACACTCCAGCTTGCTGTGCTTGCAGCAATAAAAAAGCATCGCTAGAATTACCAAGATTAAATAGTAGCGCAACCGCAACTAGCACCCAGTAGCTTTTACCCAAACTTTGCAAAGCAGACCACTGTAGAGGATTATTCTGTCTTTGACTGTTTATATTGCTGGGTTCGCGCACGCCAATTGCCAAAAGAGCTACTGCTAAGATACCGGGAAGCACTGCTAACCAGAAAACTAGGCGAAAGTTCTGTCTAGAAAAAGACATCAACATAAATGCCATCAGTGGCCCGGTGAATGCGCCGATGGTGTCCAGAGATTGGCGTAAACCGTAGGCGGCTCCACGATGAGCGCTATCGGTAACATCTGCTACTATTGCATCGCGGGGAGCTACACGAATTCCTTTGCCAACGCGATCGCCAAAACGAGCTATTAATACCGATGCAGGACTAGTTGCTAATGCGAACAGGGGTTTAACTAAGGTAGATAGGCCATAACCAGCGACAGCCAATCTCTTACGCTGTCCTAAATAATCGCTTAAGGCTCCTGAAAAGACTTTTAACACGGAAGCAGTTGATTCTGCTATTCCCTCAATCCACCCAACTGTTAGCAAATTTGCCCCTAATACCGAAACTAGAAATAACGGCAACACCGAATGAATCATTTCGGAACTAATATCAGTTAACAAACTGACAAATCCCAAAACCCAAACATTGCGGGGGATGGTTTGAAAAGTTTTTGTTGCCACTGTTGCTGTTACCTTTGGGTTGATGACTGGTAATTCGGTGCAAAGAGAAAGCTGTAATTGTTAAATCACGATTAATTGCATTTATCATCATCACACTTGACGATGAAATCAGAATGAAATTCTATTAGCTGAGGAATTAGGCATTTTAACTACTATCTTTTTCTAAGAATTGCCACCCAAAAGGCTGTAAATTAACCCAGTTAGTACAATCAAAGTCACAATTATATAAGTCAAGTCCCTTTGCCGCACAAACGCAAACAGGGAAAATGCCACTCGTGCAATCGGTGTGGCGATTAATAGCAGTAATCCAAATTGGATGATGCCACGACGACGACCTGCTAAAACTGCTGTTCCTACTCCCTCTAAAGAGCTAAAATCTGTGGGTTCTCCCCGAAAAAACTGGTAATTGGCAGGACTATTCCCATAGCGAATCAAGTACAAAATTCCACCTACTAAAACTACGGTAGTAGCACAAAGAACCCCAAATCTTAAAAGGTTGCCAACAAACTGCTCAACTTGATGTTCGCTCCATTTGCGCCTGGGTTGAGACATTCTAAATCCCTCCCGTTAAACCTTTGTAGATCATCTCAATTGCCAGCCCCAAAATAACAAGGCTGAAGATATTTCGCAACAGTCCAATCCTTGCTCTTACAAGTACTCTTGCTCCTAACAAAGCACCAAGCAGTACCCCCAACATTACTGGCATTGCCAATCCCGGATCAATGTAACCCCGCTTCAAGTACACTCCAGCGCTAGCTGCTGCCGTTACGCCAATCATAAAATTACTAGTGGTGGTAGAAACCTTAAATGGAATACGCATGGCTTGATCCATTGCCAGCACTTTAACAGCTCCTGAACCAATGCCAAGTAACCCTGAAAGTACCCCAGCGACAAACATCAGTCCAAATCCAACTGGTACTGCACGGACATTGTAAAATTTTTGTCCATCAGGAGTTGGGTAACTACCGTTCAGTTTGAGAGAAGTTGCTAGAGGATCTGGCGGTTCGCTCTCTAGGTGTTCAACACGGTGTTGACGTGATAGGTAGGCACTATATAGTAGAACAATGCCAAAGACAATAGCGATCGCTCTAGTAGAAACTATCCCCGCCACAATTGCCCCAACTATAGCTCCTCCTGTTGTCGCCACTTCCAAGAACATCCCCAACCGCAGATTTGTGTAACCTTCCTTAACGTAGGCGGATGCAGCCCCGCTAGAAGTGGCAATCACAGATACCAATGAAGCGCCAATGGCGTATCGAATGTCAACCCCAAACGCCAAAGTTAAGAACGGTACAATTACCACTCCACCTCCTAACCCAGTCAGCGAACCTAGAAAACCTGCGGTTAAGGAACCAAACCAAACTAATAAGGAGAATTCTAAAATGTTCACATTCGTGAGTTTTATATTACTTTAATTGCTAATTTTGAGGCACTAAGTTACAAAGCTGAATCGCCTACGTTTGTAAACATTACTCGAATAGCACTAACAAGCAGTAAAACTCCAAATATTCTCATTAATATCACATTAGATAATCCGGTTCCTATTTTAGCACCAAGCCATCCACCTAATACAAAACCTAAGCAGAGCAATGCTGCTATCTTCAGGTCTACATATCCTTGCTTGTAGTAAGTCCATGCAGCCAAGATATCAATAGGAGGAACAAGCAAAGCTAATGTTGTACCCTGAGCTTGGTGTTGAGAAAAACCAAACATAAAAATCAAAGCAGGTAGAATAATTATTCCGCCTCCAATTCCGGTCATTCCGCTTACTATTCCTGCAATAAGTCCCAAAATTAGACAAAGCAAAATGTTATCCATACCTCAAAATCCTTAATTTATTGCCGTAAATTAGAACATCTTCTGTCTACAATAATAGAAAATTTATTTAATAGAAGCTTGTCATTATTATGAATAAAGTATGTCAAGTTTTTTGAAAAATATAATTTAAGTTTATTCACTAACTTGAAAATTAGAAAGAAATGATTGTTCGCATATATCCTATCAATTCTCATGTAGATCACTATTTAATATGTAAACACCTTGCCTAACAAGACTCAAATCCTAAAGTAAACTCTGATTGAATTACAGCCAATCCTTGGTTTTTATTTTGTAAGTCTTTAGTTGCAAAGTTAAATATGAAAATTCTGTTTTATATTAATTTTTTCCAAAATACTTAATTTCAGCTTACCGAAGCATATTGATACAAGCAATCATTCTTTTTTGTCAAAATGATAAATAAAATTAATTGAATCTTCGCTAATAGGTTTTAGGGATACTTGATTATCTTGGTTAAGTAAACCTAAAGACTTATTGGGATATTTCTATTTTTATCCTCTGACAACACTATTTCAACCAGTTGCCACTACCTGCTCAAAAAGTTGAGAAATTTGAGTATAAAAAATTTTCAGTATTTGAGTAACACAAACTGACCAGTGATGTTACCAAGTCATGCCGAGTTTTTTACCTAGTCTATAAAGCTAAGAGTCCCAGTTTTTTCAAAAATGGTGATCGAAATAACGTATCGAGTTCCCTAATATTAAAAATAAAAGCCTTAAGCACCTGATAAAGTTGAGGGTTATTCTCGCCTGTGATACTTTCTAATAAATTTAAATATACACTTCTGGCTCTTTTACAGCTAGTTTCTAGAACATAAACATGAGCAAAGATGCGGAGTTCATTCTAACCTTTTTACCGATGCTCCGATGAAACATCGGCAACATTTTCAATCTCATCTTTCTCAATCTCTTTAGCAAAAATTGGCAACAGCAATTTAGTGACTATGGCGATGGTGAATGTCCCTAGTGTGAGGGTGAGTGTGATAGATAATCGTCGTGTGTTCGTGAACATGGTTGTGAGATTCGCCTATAGCCATCCCCTCATCGTGGTTATGCTGATGGTGTTCATCGTGGATGTGTTTATGTTCATGCACACTAGGATAGTGGAGATGTTCGTGTTCATGCTCCTGAGGTGAAAGGGTAATTTGCACTACCACTAGCAGCATCAAGCCTACTAAGCTACCATAAAGAAACTCGCGTTCAGCAAAATAACTTCCTAACCAACCTGCAAGAGGGTAGGAGATTGCCCACCAGAGATGACTCCAGGCAAAGTGTGCGCCATAAACCCGCCCTTGTACACCAGATGGGATGCGGTCTGCAATTAATGTCTGAGTGGGTAAATTCACTAAACTTTGCCCTGCACCCGCCACCAACCATAACAGCATCAGTGGTGCTAAATTTGCGTAGTTAGCAGGCAACAAAGCCAATGTTATCAAAGTTGCACCAATCAAAACAAATGTTGTCCGGGGCAAACTTCTATTGAACGTACCAAAAATAACTGCACACAGGGTTGCACCAATACCAAAAGCTGCCATCACCCAGCCGTACTGCACTTCTCCCAATTTGAGTGTACCTTGAACATAGCCAACAGTATTTACTAAGATTTGCGCTCCGGCAATTGATGCGACTAGCTGCATTGCTAGCGCGTAACGAATAGGTGCATCTGAAAGGAGGCGAGTTGTACCGTCTTTAATGTCTGCCCATGTTCGGCGTGTTGTTCTGGAAGGCTGTTGATTTTGTGCAACGACGAGCTGACCTGGTAGGGTGAAGATTAAGACTGCTGCGATCGCAAAGCTGAGAGCATCCAAATAGAAAACTTGTCTCGCACCAATGAAGGCGGCGACACTCCCAGCGATACCAGGGCCAAGTACACCAAGTAATTGAAAAGTAGCAGCCGAAAGAGCGATCGCGCCTGCATAGTCATTCTCACTCGTGACTAATGGAATCGTGGCTTGGTAAGTTGGGGTAAAGAAAGCATTAAAGACGTTAAGTGCAAATATTAATACGTAAACTTGCCAAATCTGCGTCACAAAAGGCAACATACCCACAATTAGCATTCTGAATATATGGGTAACAACCATGATTTTCTTACGATCAAGGCGGTCTGCGATCGCACCTGCAAGGGGAGACAGCAACACAAAAGCAGTCACACGCAGAGTCAAAGCTACTGAAAGCACAACCGCAGCATTCTTTCCAGCTAACTCAAAGGCCAGAAGGGCTAAACCCACCCAAGTAAGTGCATCGCCCAATAAACTAGTGGTCTGAGCAGTGTACAGCCTTGCAAATACCGGATTTCTCAAAGCTAAGAAAAATGTCAAGGTATTCATTTATCAGGGGGGCATAGTTACACAAGTCTTTTATATCAATATTTTAACAAAAATGGGGGGAGGGGGCATATTTATCAAAGCTAGGAAAATTGTCTCGCCAGGATTCTATTAGATAAAATTCCTATGATATTTATCATTGCTAAAAAACTGCTTTTGGTACTTTGCCATCCTCTACAATTGACATAGTACGCTTAGGCAGCAATAACTTACCAAACTTGGCATACAAAGCAGGCAAAACTACTAACGTTAACGCCGTAGAGGTAAACAACCCACCCAACACAACTATCGACAATGGTTGTAAAATTTCTTTCCCAGGGCCACTCTCAACTACTAGAGGTGCTAATCCTAAAGCAGAGGTAAAAGCTGTCATTAAAATGGCATTCAGACGTTCCATTGACCCTTTAATCAGAACTTCTTTAAGTGGTATACCCTCGGCAAATTTAGTGTTGTAATTATCCACAAGTAACAAACCATTGCGGGTAGCAACTCCAAATAGAGTGATAAAGCCAACCAAAGAAGCAATAGAAATAACGCCGCCAGACAAAGCTACTGAAAATACTCCTCCCACCAACGCCAAAGGTAAGTTAATCATAATCATGGCGGTAGAAGGAATAGATTTGACAGAAAGATACATAATGACTGTAATTGCCACAAAGGCGATCGCACTCGATATTAAAATATTCTGAGTTGCTCTTTCTTCTGCTTCAAATTGTCCCGCATACTGGATATAGTAACCAGCAGGTATCTGTACTTGCTGTTTAACTTTAGCTTGAATTTCATTGACGATAGAGCGCAAATCTCTACCATTAGCGTTAGCAGAAACAACAATCAGACGGGAGACATTTTCTCTATTTATAGTATTAGGCCCAGTACCATTTTCAATTGCGGCAACCTGTGCTAAAGGAATTTTTTGCCCATTAGGGGTATCTACTAACAAATTGCGAATAGTATCCAAATTCTGCCGTGCATCTGGCTTTAACCACACAGCTAAATCGAAAGTTTGTTGTTTCTCTAAAACTTGAGATACTACTCGTCCATTCAGAGCAGTTTCAATAATTTCAGATAGTTTTCCTACTGTCAAACCATACCGTGAAGCAGCAGGTCGGTTGAACTTAATTTGTATTTGTTCAATCGGTATTTGGGGTTCTAGTTGTAAATCTACAATCCCATTCACAGTTTTCATAACATCATCAACTTGCTGTCCAACGGTGCGGAGTTGTTCTAAATCGGGGCCGAAGATTTTGACTGCGATCGCACTTCTGACTCCAGACAACACCTCATCCATGCGGTGCGAGATAAAACCGCCAATGTTTGGCGCTACCCCCGGTAACTTAGCAAATTCCTCCCGTAACTTCTCAATTGTCCCCTCCCTGTCTTTCATCCCTGCGTCGCTTAACTCAATATCCAAGTGTCCCAAATTCACCCCTGCTGCATCCCCATCTCCTGGCGCACGTCCAGAACGCAATTGCACGTATGGAAATCTAGAGTCTCCCTTGAGTGCGTGCTGAAGTGTTTCACCAGCTGCATTAGTAGCTTCTAGAGAAACCCCCGGATAAAGAGTTAAGGTATTCACCAAAGTTTGCTCCTGAAACTCTGGTAAAAATATTCTGCCAAAGGAGGGGACAATTACAGTAGCAGCCACCAAGCTAGCGATCGCAGCGCCTATAACAATTCCAGAACGCCGCAGAGAAAATGTTAATAGAGGATGGTACAGTCCTTTAAAAAATCTTGCTACCCAAGGTTCTGTTTCTGGCAAACGACCATAAGGCAGTAAAATTGCACATAAAGCTGGAGTCACCGTTAATGCCGTGATACTCGAAGCAATAACTGCTGCCATATAGCCTAATCCCATCGGGATAAAAATGCTGCCTTCTACACCAGCTAAAGCAAAAACTGGAGAGAAGACAACTATGGTAATGATGGTAGCTCCAAATACTGAATCCCGTACCTCTTGACAACCGTCAAATACAACATCTAAAACTGGACGCGGGTTGCGTGAATATTTATTTTCTCGCAGGTTACGGTAGACATTTTCAGCATCGACAATTGCATCATCAACGGCTGAACCAATTGCTACTGCTAACCCTCCCAACGTCATGGTATTTAAACCTTGTCCCAACCAATTTAGTAATAGTACTCCCAGTAATAAAGATAAAGGTAAGGCAGTTAAACAAATAGCAAGGTTACGCCAATTCATCAAAAAAGGAATTAGAATTAGAGCAACAATAATACTGCCTTCAATTAAAGCCTCTCGAACATTTTCAATAGAAGAATCGATATAGTTTTCTTGACGAAAAGTAGGTGTGACTCTGATATCTTTGGGTAAGCCTGCTTGAATCTCTAACATCGCTGCTTCAATAGCACGGGTGACGGTAGGAGTATCGGCTTGAGGCTGCTTGTTAAT
Organism: Nostoc sp. UHCC 0251; assembly: GCF_034932245.1. Classification (NCBI taxonomy): domain Bacteria; kingdom Bacillati; phylum Cyanobacteriota; class Cyanophyceae; order Nostocales; family Nostocaceae; genus Nostoc; species Nostoc sp. UHCC 0251. The sequence goes on along the minus strand of NZ_JAYGHD010000314.1, from coordinate 12,358 downwards.
CATCACAACAATTGCCTTTTGACCGTTAAAACTGCCATCGCCCCGTTTAATAGCTGCACCAATTTGCACATCAGCGATATCTGAAATTTTGACAGGCGTACCATTACGGGCAGTAATTACTGATTGCTGTAATTCTTCTATAGATTCAATCCTGCCAATACCACGAATTAACTTTTCTCGGTCAGGAGTAATTAAATAGCCACCAGGAGCGTTAACATTGGCAGCTTTGGCTGCTTGCTCTACGTCTTCTAAAGTGACATTAAAAGCTCTTAACTTGGCTGGATCTACTAATACCTGATATTGGCGAACATCGCCACCATACGCCACTACCTGACTAACACCAGGCACAGCTAAAAGGCGGTTTGTCACTTGCCAATCAACAATCCGCCGCACTTCCATTAAAGAAGTATTTTCTGAGGTAAAAGCGTATTGTAGTACAGTGCCAATGGGAGAGCTTGTAGGGGAAATTTGGGGAGTTTCTACCCCTTCGGGAAGCTTACTTTGCGCTTGTTGTAATCGCTCTGTTACCAGCTGACGAGCTTGATAAATATCAGTGTCCCAATCAAAAATAACTTTGACAACAGAAATTCCTGCTGCTGAAGATGAGCGTACTGCTGTCACTCCAGGAGTACCGTTAATCGCACTTTCAATTGGTAAAGTTACTAGGGATTCTAATTCTTCAGGGGCGAGTCCTGGTGCTTCAGTTTGAATTTCGACTTGGGGTGGTGCAAAGCTAGGGAAAACATCCAAAGGCATTTGGATAATTGTCCGAAATATCCAAATTGTCAGGATAATTGTACCCAGGATAACTAACCAACGGCGAGCGATCGCCCACTTGATGATAGCACTGAGCATATTTATTGTTGAGTATTTTTACTAATAATTATGACTTTTGGTTCTTCATGAGGCGCGCGGTGGTTATCATCTGAGTTTGTAGAACCATTAATAGAATCTTCTGGTACATCATAGGCAAATTCTGCTCCTACTGGAACGAGTTGAGGCTTGCTGCGACGACCTGCAATGAAAGCTACAGCAGCTATTGCAACTCCTCCACCTGTTCCTAGCAACCACAGCGGTACTGGTAAGGTAGGCGTTTTAACTTCAGTCGCTTGTACAGGAGATTCTTTTGTCTCACCTGTTGGCTTAGTACCACCCCGCAACGATTGTGCGTAAAGTTGTGGTGCGCGTTGAGTGACAATCATATCCCCTTCAAATAAGCCACTCTTAACTTCAACCATATCTCCAGAGGTTTGCCCTAAAGTTACTTCAACTGTTTGGTAAGCATTACCATTTTGCACATAAACAACTTTCTTTCCATTCGCGTCAACCACTGCTGAGTTAGGAATAGCTGAAATAGCAGAGGACGTTTGGTCTGTTAAGACTTCTAGCTCCGCGAACATTCCGGGTTTGAGTTGTCCGCTTGAATTCTCTATTTCTGCTTGTACTGGTACAACTCGTGTTTCTCCTTCTACTACCGTTCCAATCCGGGAAATTCGTCCAGAAAAGGTACGATCAAGCACACTAGCTACTTTTAGAGTCACCCTTTGACCAGTTTTTACCTTGCTTAAATCTTTTTCATAAATATTAGCTGTGGCGAAAAGCCGACTGTCATTGGCAATCGTCATCAATTTACCACCTGCATCATTAAAAGTTTGACCAATAGTAACTTCTCTATCAGCAACCTTACCAGAGATGGGAGCGGTTACTGTTACTAGTCCCTTAGCATTGGGAAGGTTTCCCAGTTGAGCAAGTCGAGTTTGATAACTAGTATTACTGCGATTAATATTTGACTTTGCTAGCTGAACTGATGCTTGAGCGCGTTTAAGTTGATTTTCTGCCCCGATAACGTCCCGACGGCTGTTAGCTTTAGTAAGTTCAGCTTTTGCCTGCGCTAGCTGGGTCTGGGATTCTAAAGCATTGCGTCGGGGTAAAGCGCCTTCAGTGGCTAACTGTTTGTCTTTGTTGTACTTTTCTTGAGCAAAATCAACTTGACTCTGTGCTTGGGCAATTTCAGAGTCAGCTATTTGTTGATATCTTCGGTAATTTTGTTGAGCCAGTCTTAAGTCAGCTTCCGCCAGTTGTAAATCAGCTTGACCTTGTGCTAATTTGTCCTGAGATTCCACACGTAACGTCACCAAACCTGGACTAGTAACAACAGCAACAGGTTGACCTTTCTTTACTGACGCACCTGGTTCCACCAACAATTCAATAACTTTCGCCCCTTCAATTGGGGTGGTCACTTCTACTTTTTGGTTAGGAAGAGTCTCTATTTGTCCAGTAGTTTTAATGCCAATAGCTAACCTTTGACGTTGGACTGGCTCGACTTTAATCCCTAACCGTTTGGCTGTGTCGGCATCAACCTGAATAGAATTATTAGTTGAAGTGGCTTCACTTCCTCCTTGAAATTCGTCTCCATGTCCGCCATGAGCCAGAACAACTGCGGGACTTGCTAATAACAGCAGGCTCAGGAATGTGCCAGAAACATAACGAATAGCTGTAGGTGTTTGGGAACACAGAGAGTTAGACATCGCTACTAAAAATCCTTGAGTATGGGAGGGAAGAAATTGCGAACAGTCAAAAATACTTTTAAGTTTTAGAAATACACTCTTTTACTAGTCTTTCATTCAGAAATGAAATTAGGATGAAATCAAGTTTTGACCGCTCTGAGAATGACATCACTCTAAACACAACTGGAATTCAGGAAAGCAAGTGTTCCCTATCTATTTGGCATTGGATACTTGCATCATGCTTCACATAGATACTTTTGCTTACCTTCAGGTGACGCTCTTACTGACGCTGGACTACTCGCTAACACCAGTTCCCTAGCTTGAGAAACCTTTTAGGGTGAAGCTCTTAACGTCGCTACCACTGAGTTTGCGGAGCGTCACCGTACCCCTCCGGGGATCTTGCTACGCGCAGCGTCCCGTAAAGCTTGCGGCATAGCTACGCTTAGGGCGCAGCCTCTCGTAGAGAAGGGAAGGAGAAGAGATAGCCAGCCAGTTCCCTACGGCGGGTTTACCGCCCACCCTGCGGTTTCTGCGTACTCCTGCAAAGAAGCAAGCTACGCGGAGCGTCCCGTAGGGAAGCAGTACAGGACTAGACTCACTGGTTATACCAAGTTTTTCGCCACTGTTTCATTTGGTTAATCTCTACTTGCTGTGAATCAATGATACTTTGAGCTAATTTCTTGATTTCAGGACGCTTAGATTTGCTCAATGCATCTTGAGCCATTGTAATTGCACTTTCATGATGGGGAATCATTGCATTTATGAACCGCAAGTCAAACTCAGCATCGGCGGCTCCCAAGTCCATATTCATCATCATGCCTTGCATCTGCTGGTGAGGCATTGAGACTGTTTTACCTGTTTTCGCATCATAAGCCACCGGGGTACTGCTTGCTCCTGGATACCAAGCTGTGCGCCACTGTTTCAACTGGGCGATTTCTTGATCTTGAGCTTTGATAATTTCCGAAGCCAGCTTTTTGATTTCAGGACGTTTTGATTTCTCCTGTGCAACCTTCGCCATGTCCACTGCTCCTTGATGGTGCGGAATCATTGCGTCAATAAACCGCAAATCATAATTAGCATCGGCTGAACCTAAATCCATTGCCATGTTATGGTTCATCATGCTACCACCATGATTCATCGGTTGCTTGTCGCTAGTATCAGTAGCGGTGGTAGTAGGGTTTGATGCTTGGTTTTGGGAGTTGGGTGTAGAACAGGCTGTTAACAAACCGCTAGGAACAGAGGCGATCGCTACTAAGCTCAATGACAAAAAGCTATTTTTCAGAGTAGAAAGTTGCATAGTGATTATCTAAATGTTTCCTGATTTCATTTTGCAATCTCCAGTTTGCTGGAGAGTCAACCCTTTAAGTGATTTATTTTTTGCTTAAGTAATAAAATCATCTAAGTAACTGATTGCTGACAATGCAACTGTTGTACTTACTAGATAGTTTGACAGCCGAAGATGAAATTAGGATGAAATTAAAGGTTCCTGCTCTTGGCAAAGACTAGCTACAAGAAATTAGAAGATTGTAGTACATTACTACAAAACCTAAAGTTCTAATTCTTTTGTGACACCTCGCTTTGATTTGCCGACCTTAGCTCCAGAGTTTAGATATGGCAAATAATTATGTTATGGAAGTAACGTATTTCAAATAATTTGCGTTTATAGTAAACATAAGTAAATCTAATATGATAAAGCTAAAATTATTGATTGGAGGAATAGTACTCATCCCGCTAGTCGCTGTCTTATGTGACCTTGGTTTCAGAAGATTTTGGTTTTCAGAACGCTCAGACCATCAAACATTAGTCAAAAAACCAGAACAACTCAGTGCCAGCGCGGTGAGCAATCAGCATAGTTTGGCATCTAATAAAGCTATTGTTGCACAAGTGAACAGTTACATCTTTACAGTCCCTAATGAGTTTCAGGGAAAAATCATTCAGCAGGCACAGCTGAGTAAACCAGACAAAGTTATTGCACTGACTTTTGATGATGGCCCCGCACCTAAATACACGCAACAAGTGTTGCAAATCCTGAAGCAACAAAATATTAAAGCAACGTTCTTCTGTGTGGGAGAGATGGTGCATTATTTTCCCCAAATTGCCAAGCTAGAGGTAGCCGATGGCCACGCGATTGGTAATCATACGTGGCATCACTGGTATCGGCATATGAACCTGTCTGTTGCTGCGCGTGAGATTGAGTCCACCGCAACAGCTATTTACCAAATTATGGGAGTAAAAACTTTTCTGTTTCGTCCGCCTTATGGCATCCTCAACAATGGTGTAGCTGATTACGCTCAAAAGAATAATTACGCTGTTCTCATGTGGTCAGATGACTCGATCGACTATCGCCGTCCTCCAGTATCCAGACTCGTCAATAATGTGCTGAAGGACGCAAAGCCTGGTGGCATAGTACTGATGCATGATGGTGGTGGCGATCGCTCACGCACTGTTAAGGCTTTACCACAAATTATCGCTTCACTCAAACAGCGTGGTTATCGGTTTGTAACCATACCAGAATTGTTAGAAATACAGGAACAAAAAACACCGTTGGTAACAACAGCACAGTTTCATAAAGGGAATAAAGGTACATAAAATATCAACTCATTACTTTACCTGATGCAAGCTATCTGTATTCTTTTTTTATACAAATTATCTTGTTTTAATTACTTACTTATAAATTTAGATTAAACATTCTTGAGAAAATACTCAAACATCCATATATACATATCAAGATGAAATTAGGATGAAATAATTATCAGCCGTTGGAAATAAATTACAATCATGCCATTAGGAAGATGAAGTTTACCCTTGGAACCTCTTAAGTTGAGGCGAGAAAGTTTTGTCATCAGATGTGTATGGCGATAGCATAAATTATTTATCCTTTTGCTTAGTATAAGGTGATAGTACGCAGATACGACAGCGGCTTCAAACTAGAGTAGTGACCGCATAAACACAACGCAAAACAATCACTACAAGAAAAATTAAGGAGGGAGAATGGCTAATATTGGTTTATTTTTCGGCACTCAAACAGGTAATACTCAAACTGAAGCGGAAACAATTCAAAAGGAATTTGGTGGAGAAGACGTAGTAACGTTAAATGACATTTCACAAGCTGAACCAAATGATTTGAAGGATTACAGTTATATCATCATCGGTTGCCCTACCTGGAATATTGGTGAATTGCAAAGTGATTGGGAAGATTTCTATGATGAGCTAGATAACATTGACTTTGGTGGCAAAAAAGTTGCTTATTTTGGAGCAGGGGATCAGGTTGGTTATCCTGATAGCTTTCAAGATGCAATAGGGATTTTGGAAGAAAAAATTTCAGAAAAGGGTGGTGAAACAGTTGGCTATTGGTCAATAGATGGTTATGAATTTAGTGAATCTAAAGCCGTCCGCGATGGTAAATTTGTAGGTCTAGCGCTTGATGAAGATAATCAGTCTGACTTAACGAATGAACGAATTAAAGCTTGGGTTGTTCAACTCAAACAAGAGTTTGGTTTATAGAGGAGTATAAAGTCTCGTACTGAAAAGGTGCAGTTCTGAACTAGCTCTTTCGGTCAGTAAAGCTTCTTTAATTCAGGTAACGTTAATAATCATTGTTAAGCCACCTCCACCTTCTACCTCAACGTTATCGTTTGTTGCGTGATGGGCAATGTGACAGTGCAGCAACCATTTACCCCGATCGCGAGCTGTCCAAATTACGTCGTAGCGTTCACCGGGAGCTACATTGATAGTGTCCTTTTCAATTTGGGCAACGGCGGGTAGAGGATTACCGTCTGTTTCAATAATTTTGAATGGGCCGCCATGAATATGCATTGGATGGATGAAGGCATTATTTGAACCAATAAAGCGAAAGCGGATTCTCTGACCAATTTTGGCGTTTATAGTTTGGGTAGAGGGATAAGCTTTACCATTAATCGTGAAGAAGTTAGGCATTAGCCCTTCCATCGGCATTGCTGGGAAGGTGTAGCCTTGCTTTACTGTCCACTCCTGAAGCTGAACCACAAAGTCTTGATCGGAGGCTGGAGTTTCTGGTTTATTCTTGGGATCGATAATTAATGCACCGTACATCCCTAAAGTTTGCTGGCGGTCTACATCTTTGTGAGAGTGGTAAAAGTAAGTGCCTGCTTGCTTGACAGTGAATTCGTAGACATAGCTTGCACCAGGTGCAATTGGCTTTTGGGTAACATCGGCTGGCCCGTCCATATTGTTAGGTAAAATCATGCCATGCCAATGTACTGTGGTTGATTCTGGTAAGTTGTTCTTGACTACAATCCGGACGCGATCGCCTTCAGTAACTCGAATCCGCGGCCCCGGAACTTGACGGTTGAAAGCATAAGCAGCTACCTGAACATTTGGTAGGATATTCCATTTGATCAAAGAAACATCAAGATTAAAGACCTTCACACCATTCTCTAGCTTAGGCGTTAGAGTCTGATCCCCCCGTGCATCAACAGGGGCAGTGTAGGCTATTTTTGTCAAGTCTACTGCTGCCATGTCTGCCATTGCTTCGATGCTCATATCAGAGGTCATAATCATTCCTGGAGGCATGACTAAACCATTCATTTGAGTGACACTACTCATGGGTGCAGGCGATAGCGATGATATTGGAGTCGGAAATTTGGTGCCACTCATATTCATCCCAGGCATTGACTTGTTGTCGTTATTCATATTCATCCCAAGCATGGATTGGTTGCCCATATTCATTCCCGGCATGGACTCAGGCTGCATATTCCTAGCACTCATGGTAAAGTTGCCGTAGAGTGCGGCGATGAAAACACCAAATGCTAAGGCTAATAGTGTTAACAGCGTCACTGCTAAAAGTTGCGATCGCGTAGCTTTGGGTTTCATTGACATACCCGCGTGCGAATCGCCAGCAGAAGAATTCATCTCTATATTTCGACGGGTTTTCATGGTTACATTCCTTCCATAAACTGGTCTGTATCAGCATTGGGTGCAGGCACTTTATCGGAAGTTGCTGTAATTTGTTCTCTTTCAGCAGCTAAACTGTGACCACCTTTACCTAATGCCCGGACGGTTCCCATGCCATGTTTTAGACCTACGGTAACCAGCCACATATTGACGGGAAAAGCAACTACAAATCCGACTAAAGTTGCTAAAGACATCACACCCCAAAACCGAATTGAGGTTGGCTCCATCGCTGTCATATCACGGCTCATCAGGATGACCATTACTGGAATCATTCCTGCCATCACCGCATTCATTGAAAGCCATTCCGGCATAAAAGAACGCCGGACGGCTTTGAGATATGAACCACCCAGCATATCTTTCATAAACAAAGATTGAAAAACTAACAGCCCAAAAGCAAAGCCGAAAAAATACTCAGAAATTACATCAAGCCACATGGGTAGTCCGAGGGTCATGGTAATTGCGGCAGCAACGATAATTCCCGTTGCATCACCAGCTAAACAGTGAATTGTCGAACCAACGGTCTGTTTCCACAATGGCTTGACAAACTTCTCATGCTGCATCGGGGCTGGTTCCTTACAAGACAGAATGTACAGCGCTGCGCCAATTACTCCTGTGTAGAGAGTCACTAATAGCCATCCCCACTTCATTACAGTTAGTTCAGGATTACTGGTGAACGCATCCCAGGCTACATAAACCACTGACAGGACTGTCAGACCAAACCAAACAATCAAAACAGTATCAATCAAAGCAGAGCTTTTGAAGTTTGCCTCATTCATGCCAGACATATCCATGCTGGGCATATTTGAGTTGATCGCAGGCTGAGATAAAGGGGGACTTTGAGCAATAGAATTGGGAATGCTCTCAATAGAATTAGGTGACTTTTGACTTACTCCCAAGCGTGGCGTTATTAGCACTAATCCTAGAGTTAGTGTCAATAAAACTATCCTTAAAATTGATTTGGAGCGCATATTTACCTTTGAATTTACAGCAAGCCACTTCTTAAAAAGCGTCTTTCATTAAGGAGTATTAGCTGGATATAAAAATCAAGTTTGAATCTTGGTAGGTATACTAAGCCTCTAGGCTTTGTTAACCGAGCTTTGGACTAATCTGGATTTTCAGAAATCAAATAGAAATCCTATATACTCTTGTCAGTAGCAAAAATTAGCGCAAGGTGAAAAACTCTTCCGCAGCTGAAGGATGAATACCAATTGTTGCATCAAAATCTTTTTTAGTGATACCTGTCCGAATAGCAAGTCCAAGACATTGAATAATCTCAGCAGCATATTCACCGACCATATGAGCGCCGAGTACCCTGTCTGATTTGTTATCAACTACTAATTTAATCATAGTTTTCTGTTCCGGTTCAGCAATAGCATCGAAAAGAGGTTGAAACCTTTGGGAATAGCAGCGTATTGATTCCCCAAATTTTTCGCGTGCTTTAGCTTCGGTCAAGCCAACCGTAGCCGCTTCCGGTCGAGAAGAAAGTGCTGAGGGAATGCACTCTAAATTCACAGTTCGGGGCTGATTACCAAACACAGTGTCAGCAAAGGCACGACCTGTGGCAATGGCGACAGGAGTCCAATGGGGTCGGTCAGTGCAATCTCCAACAGCAAAAATATTAGCCTGAGTAGTACGGCTGTATTCATCTACTGCAATCGCTCCTTGTTTGACTTGAACACCCGCTTTTTCTAAATTAAGACCACTTAAATTAGGAACTCGACCTATGGCGCTAAGAACGGTATCTACAGTTATAGTGTCTTGTTTATTTCCTAATAAACTCAAAAGTAGACTATCTTGAAATTTATCAATTTTTTCAACAACAGTATTGCAAAAAATTTGAATGCCATTCTTCGTCATACTTTCTTGAACTGTAGTTCTAATATCTTCATCTCGACCTGGTAAAATCCGGTCTTCAGGTACTATTAAAGTAACCTTTGAAATCAACCCATTTAGGCTTCCAGCAAACTTAACTGCTATCTGGTCACTACCAATAATCGCAATATGCTCCGGTTGCTGCTTGATTTCAAACATCTGACGTGTAGTAATAGCATATTCAATTCCTGGAATTTCGGGTTTTACAGCTTCTCCACCTACAGCAATCAATATTTTATTGGCAGTAATCTGGTGTCCCCCAACATCCAAAGTATGAGAATCTAAAAATCTTGTCTCTCCGTAAATTAGGCTTACCCCTGCTTCTTGAAGATGCTGAATATGCAATTTGTTCAAATGTTGGATCGCTCGGTCTTTAGCTGTCATAAATTTATGCCAGTCAATGCGATCGCTCACTTTATCCCAACCATATTCGTCAGCATCTTCAAAAACATGGGAAAAACTAGCAGCATATGCCATCAGTTTCTCTGGAATACAGCCATGAATTACACATGTGCCACCTACTTGGTCGCGTTCGGAAATTAACACACGAGCACCATGAGCAGCAGATTGTCTAGCGGCAGCAACACCTCCAGGGCCTGCACCAATTACAAAGAGGTCATAATCAAAGCTCATAAATTATTAATTCAGTTTCTAAGACACTATATTTCCCTATATTTTTAGCTTTCCACACAGTGATGAAATTAATATGAAATCCTTGGAATTTTAATTAAAAAATAGTTATGCATATTCAAATGAAATCAGCATGAAATTTCCTTATGTCATTAGTAATAAATATTTCTTGTGCCATTAGGTAGACGCAAGCATATTAGTTATTTTTTAATCTGAGAGCGCAGAGGCATAAATACTGTCTCATGTGAAATTTACGACTTGAAATCGGAGGTATAATTATGACGACAGCTCAATCTCACCAATCCTTACTTGAAACTTGCATAGAAGCTTGCTTTGATTGCCTACGCGATTGCGAAAACTGTGCTGATGCCTGCTTAAGTGGCAACATGGTACAGATGATGGCTCAATGCATCAAGCTGTGCCGAGACTGTGCTGATACTTGCGCTCTGTGCGCCCGTTTTATGTCTCGTAATTCGGCTCTTCATGGTCAGATGTGCGGAGTCTGTGCTGAAGCTTGCGATCGCTGTGCCAGTGAATGTGAAAAACACGACAGCGACCACTGCAAACGCTGTGCTGCATCTTGCCGTCGCTGCGCCGAGTCTTGTCGCCAAATGGCTACAGCAATGGCGTAAGTATCTGTAATCGCTGACTGCTGGATTGCTAAATAATTAGAATATATACTACACCATGTATTGCGAAGCCAAGTTATGCCAATCATCCACGTAATACATGGAATTCCTCAGAACCACTACCGAGTATTACACGGTATGAGCAGGAGATAGAGAAGCGATTAGCCCAGCTACGCCCGTGAGTAGGATTGGAACAGGAATGGAATGTATGGCATTCAGCTTTGAAACGAAGGCAAAAAATATGTAGCTTTAGCCCAAGAGATTGGCGTAACCGAAAACTCAATAGCAAAGTGGAAAAAAAGATGGACATCTTGTACCATCTTGTCAGAAACCCAGGAGTCGGCGATCGCCAAAGCTAACGAGGTATTAGGTGTAAACATAGGCAGACCTAAGAAGTGCAAAAGTACAGAGGCGAGCAAAATCGTCGAAATCAGCGAATGGAGCAAGAACCGAAAACCCAGTCGTTCAAAGCACCATTACCATACACAGGTAGCTGAGGAAGCAAAGAGTAGGGGGTTGCCAGCACTATCGCTTAAACAAACATCCCCGAACATGATCGCCAAAAGTGGACAAGACCCGAAAAATAGGTCTTTCAATTAAAATCTCGGCAGCACTGTACCCGTGCCCGCACCCTTCTTGGAACGAACATACGTCTTTGTCGTATCTGTTTTACTATGCCCCAACTGGTCTTGCACCTCAAACAGCGGTTTACTATCCACAGCCCTGGATGCGTGAGAATGCCGCAACCAGTGACACGAGAATTTTACCTTTGCAACCTCAGAAATATCTTGAATCACCCGCTTAATCGCCCTATCGCTCAACGGCAACCCTCTTTTTGCTGGGTCAGGCGACACATTTGGAAAAACTGGTGCGCTATCACGAGCCGTACCTCGATACTTTTTGAAAACGAGCGAAGTCTTGTGGTCTAACCCTATCTCGCGGTACTTCCCACCCTTTCCTCGAAACTTAATTGTATAGTATCCCCGCTGTCTATCCTCCGGTATGGGGTCGGGATACCACTGAAAGTTATGCCAATATAAACCCGAATAATCCTCCCTAGGTTTAAGAGGTTCATCACCTGGAACCGTCACTCTACCAACCTCACCGACACGCATCCCGCTGTAAAAAAGCAAACAAAATACCAGCCAGTGAATTCCTCCTAAATCCTTAGCAGCCGAAGCCAACTTTGCCATCTCCCAGTCTTCAAGATATCGGTCGGCTTTAGGTAAATTGCTGAAATTTTCGTAAGAAATCGTACTTGCAATATTCCGTAAAAAATAACCAATACTCTCCCCACTACCGTAACTCCACAAGGAACGCAGCATCAAAATGTGGTTAGATTTGGTATAAGGGGAAACCTCACCCCAACTATTAATAAAATCAAGTAACTTTGGCTGCTGCACTAATCGTAAATCTGGTATACCTTCAGAGAGTACCCATCTGAGTAATTTTTGACCGAAGCTATAGTATTTACGCTTAGTTTGTTCGCGGTTCTGCGATCCCGCCCAAGCCAAAATTAACTCATGATCATTACTAACAGCAGGAGTACGGTAGTAGTATCGCCTAATAATTTCCTCAACCATTTCAGGAGTAACCTGCTGACTGGTAGCTTTAATTACACTCTCTTGATGGTTGGGAGAAAGAATTTCTACAGAATTAACACCAGTATCAGCAGTGTCCATATAAAAAAATAGGTTACTTTCCAATATATATTTAACTTCCTGGAAGTCCGTTTTCAGGAAGCTTTTATATTCTACGACAGCGCAGTGAATATACTGCCCGCACTCT
>NZ_JAYGHD010000313.1:22674-38643 GCF_034932245.1 Nostoc sp. UHCC 0251 | reverse complement strand
CTAGCTCACAATCTGCTTAATTTGTCAATGCCTTCTACTGGACTGGCTCTCTAGGAAATACTGAGGGTAAGTTACATCTCCCTTTGAAACGCGGAACTGTGATTTATGCCTTACGCGCAGGTGTACCGATTATTCCAGTTGCGCTGATTGGGACTCATGACCTTTATTTAAGAAAAGAGTTAATAATTCGAGTAGGCGAACCGTTACACTTTGCCCAAACAACCAGACCAAAGCGCCAGGAAGTAGAAGTAGCTTTAGAGGCGTTACAGAATGCGATGCTGGCTCTGTTGCCAACTAACTATCAAGAACCAACAGGATTAAAGCTGTTACGTTCTTTCCTAAATCATATGTTGTGGTAAGAAATTATTGCTCTAAAAAGTTTGTGAATTTGAAATTTGATGTTCCCTCCCAACAGTGGTTCAAAGATGCATTTACTTGAGCATCTGCTGAATCAGTCGATTCCCTAGAAGCGTTAAATTGCACTGCTGTCACAATGTATTCAAAGATAATTACAAACTGCTTTTGGGGTGAAATTCTTTCGACTACAATTGTTTCACCTATCTTAGGTATTTGAGGCACATTCACTACAAATGTCTCAATTTTTGGTTTATCTAATGGATTTTTAAAATCGAAGTATTTACAGTAAACAATAATTTTCACTTAGACAACCACCAATGAGTACATCTCACTTTTTTAAAAATATTCTCCAAAATCAGTCTACAAATGTAAACCTAGAAAATCAGATAAAATCCAACAACGCTTAATTACGAATTACGCTAGTATAGCGGGGCGTAGCTCATTACGAATTACGAATTACGAATTACGAATTAGTATTATTTCCCCTGCCACATCTGCCGGAATGACTGAAAAATCTTTACAAATCTCTCTTCTAGCCAGAGCATAACATAATCAACCCATTCCAGAAGCTGCTCTAAGGGATGTTTTTCATAGCCAGTTGAAGTTGCTTTAATTTCTATCCAGTCTGGCTGTGCTTCAACTTGACTGGTTTGATTAAATTGCTGTTTCAAAATTTCCCCATTACGACTCTTACTTTTAGTTTGGGAAATGCTGGCTTGGGTTTGTTTTACAGAGGCGACTTTTCCCGATGTTTTTTGACTTGAGGCAAGATTACTAGTTGATTGTTTCCTTTGCAGCAATCCAGATCCGATTTTAGGCTGTTTTACACTCAATTTATTTTGTGGAAAATGCCCTACTGATAAACTTGAGGGTAAAGCAGGATTTGTTCTTTGAGAAAGTGTACCTGATTTGTCAGCAACTGTTTCTGTATCACCAAATAAATCATTCCACGTTAGCCAAGGATCATCTGCTAAATCCTGTTTTTCCAACTCGCTGCTTTTAGACAATGCGTTTCTCAGGAGTGATGGTAATCTTTTACCTGACAATCGCTCATCGCTGGTTGTTGGTTCAAGTGTTTTTCTATTTCCAACACCAAAAAAGTAATTAAGCGCCGCCTCAATCAAACCCTGAAGATTCAGTGTATGAGTTTCCAAGCCATCAGCAACGGTTGCAATTTCTCCCTTAGCAGCTAATTGCTCTTTGCCATAAAGAAATATATTTAACTGAGTTTGGGCAACTTGAACAATTTCCTGACTACGTTCTTGCACAGGTACTAAAGCATTTGATTCCAACTTCGCAACGGTTATATCTAGAAATGCTAATAATTTATCTGTATTAATTAAATCTTTTGGTATCGCCTCGGCTAAAACTGGCATTTTAGCTATATTACCATCAGTGAGTTTTGCTAATAATCGGTCAATTTGTGGTAATAGCTCCGTTTCTCTTTTAGCTATAATCAACCGCCAATACTTCCAGTAACTAGCAACTTCATTAATAATCCTATCTTCTAATTTTGCCTGCTGCTGAGGTGTCAAAACATCTAGAACTTCATTGTCGGCAGTAACAAGGACTAAACTACGATTCATCAAATCTGTGGCAATTCCCCGCACTACTGGAAGATGCTGCTGGAGAGCGTTCTCTAGCTGTGAAGGTTGCAGACTTCCGGCTTTATAGTCTGTAATATTTGATGATTGTGTAAAATTAGCATTATTTGTAGAGTTATTATCAACGAATTTCAGCCGAAAAACTCCCAAAAAAGCCAAGGGTTTGAAAACTTCAGATGTTTTCGTCGCAGTATAAGCGGCTTCATCAGATGACAGATAATTTACTGCCTCGAGTACATGTTGAATGGGAGTATCAACATTTGGAATTTCGGGCTGGAAATCGGTATCATTTGGTTGTAACTTTAGTCTAGTTTGTGGTTCTTTGGTCTGTAGCGTTTTCCCAGATGATTCAGATGACTGAAACAGTAGATACACTGGGTAAAGTAATACCTCCACACCCCACTTAGTAGCAACTTGCAAATGCCGGAAGGTGTGTTCCCACTGTTGTGTCACCCGCCGAGATTGCTGGTGAACAAAGTTAAACAGTCTGCTTTGATAACGACCAGAGGAACCAGAAGACATAGTAGTAATTTTTTAGTCCAAGTCTTGTTAAGTTGTGAGACTCGCGCCAAACAATAAAAACGACCAACACCTCATCTTAGCGAATATATGACCCCGACTGTCTCTCAATCCCAGACCAAAATCATCTCACAAGCAATTGAGCAACTGCGCTCTTTTTGTCAAGTTAATCTTCAGTCTAGTTGGCTATACCAGGAATGTGACCTGATTATTACTGATGTTGTAGCTGCTGATTTGTCAAATTGGCAACCTGTCCAATTGAATGCTAAAGAACATATCGCTTGGACAGGCGGGAAAAAAGTGTTATGGCTAGTGCAAAGATTAGTGATTCCCCAAGATTTACAGGGCTATCCCTTAGCTGGGTTATCTTTGCGGCTGGCGCTGGTTTGGTGGGCAGATGCTGCTGAGATTTATGTGAATGGGGAGTTAGTGTTGGAGGGTGATTTATTTGATTGTTCGCCGAGAGTACTTCTTAGTCAAGGCGTAACGCCAGGGGAAGAGTTTATTGTGGCTTTGCGGTTAGTGAGTCCGGGACATTGTGATGGTGCTTTAGTGCGATCGCTCCTAGTTTATGAGTCTACTGTTGATAATAATCCCGATCCGGGTTTTGTGGCTGATGAGTTAGCTGTGCTGCAACTTTATTTAGAAAAATTTGCACCGGAGAAGTTAGATGTTTTGGCGACGATGCTGGCGGAAATTACGAACCCCAGAGGCGCAGAGAACACGGAGGAAGAGTTAGTAAAGTTACGCCAAAACCTAATTCAATCCGATATCTTAGCCCCCCTTTTGAAGGGGGGTTGGGGGGATCAAAAATCTAAAATTTTCCTATTGGGTCATGCTCACTTAGATTTAGCATGGCTATGGCCTGTGAGTGAAACTTGGAATGCAGCGCAAAACACTTTTGAGTCGGTTCTGAAGCTACAAGAAGATTTTCCTGAGTTAATTTTCTGTCATTCAACTCCCGCACTTTATGCTTGGATTGAAGAACATCGCCCGGATTTATTTAGGGCGATTCAAGCACAGGTAGCTGCTGGACGTTGGGAAGTTGTCGGCGGCATGTGGGTGGAACCAGAACTCAACATAATTGCTGGTGAATCAATAGTCCGTCAGCTATTGTATGGTCAGCGCTACATCCAGGAAAAATTTGGCAAGCTTTCAACTGTGGTGTGGGTTCCAGATTCTTTTGGTTTCTGTGCAACTTTACCGCAGTTTTTCGCTAATGCCGGAATTGAATATTTTGTCACGCAGAAGTTGCGGTGGAATGATACTACTAAATTTAATTATGGGGCTTTTTGGTGGCGATCGCCTGACGGTAGCGAAGTCTTTAGTTTCATGTCTGCACCCATCGGTGAAGCTATAGACCCAGTTAAAATGGCATCCTACGCTCTTGAATGGCAATCCCAAACTGGTTTACCAGAATCCCTCTGGCTTCCCGGTGTCGGCGACCACGGCGGCGGCCCCACCCGTGATATGTTAGAAACCGCCCAACGCTGGCAAAAGTCGCCTTTCTTCCCAGATATCGAATTCACAACGGCTGAAAAATATTTACAGCAAATCAGTGAAGGAGGCAGGAGGCAGGAGACAGAATTCAGGAGTCAGAATTCAGGAGTTAAGAGTTATTATTCTCCCTCTGCCTCCTCTGCCTCCCCTGCCTCCCCTGCTTCCCCTGCTTCCCCTGCTTCCCCTGCCTTCCCCATCTGGAATGACGAACTATACCTCGAATTCCATCGCGGTTGCTACACTACCCACGCAGATCAAAAACGTTGGAATCGTCGTTGTGAAAATTTATTGTATGAAGCCGAATTATTTGCTACTTTGGCAACCGTAAGCTGTGGTGTGACATATCCTAAAGCAGAAATCGAAGCAGCTTGGAAGCAGGTGTTATTTCAACAGTTTCACGACATTTTACCTGGTTCTTCAATTACCCAAGTTTACACAGATGCGTTGCCTGAATGGCAGCAAGTGGAACAAATAGGAACGAAAATATTACAAGAATCACTTTTAGCGATCGCATCTCACATTACCCTATCAGAACCACCAAAACCCAATAGTTTACCTATTTTCGTTTTCAATTCTCTCAACTGGCAACGCTCTGAGGTAGTCTCTGTAGCTTTACCCACACCAGAAGAATGGCAAATTTACGACACTTCTGGAAAGCAGCTTGTCTCCCAATTATCTGAACCATCAACCCTACTATTTCTCGCCTCCGAAATTCCACCCGTAGGCTACCGCATATTTTGGCTTTCCCCCCTATCTCCCCCATCCCCCTCATCCCCCCCACTCCTCCCAGACTGGATTTTAGAAAATGAATTCCTACGAGTTGTTATAGACCCTGATACTGGAGATTTATCAAGTGTTTTTGATAAAACTTATCAACGAGAAATTTTAAGCGGGGCGGGGAATCAACTACAAGCTTTTAAAGACAGTGGTCAATATTGGGATGCTTGGAATATAGACCCCAACTACGCTCAACATCCTTTACCCTCAACAAATCTTCTATCTATTCAGTGGTTAGAACAAGGCCCTGTGCAAAGCCGTGTGCGCGTGGTGCGTCAGTTGGGTGAATCGGAATTTTGCCAAGACTATATTCTACAAACTGGTTCACCTCTGCTGAACATAGCTACTACCGTCAATTGGCAAGAAAATCATGTATTAGTGAAAGCTGCCTTTCCTCTAAATATTGAAGCAGACTTTGCTACTTATGAAATTCCCTGTGGCGCAATTCGCCGCCCAACTAAACCGCAAACCCCCGCAGAACAGGCAAAATGGGAAGTTCCGGCTTTGCGTTGGGCTGATTTGACAGGAGAAGCACAGGAGGGTATTCACGGAGTTAGTTTGCTGAATGATTGTAAATACGGTTACGACAGCAAACCGAATCAACTCCGCTTGACACTGCTACGCAGCCCTAATTGGCCAGACTTAGAAGCTGACCGAGGTTTTCACGAGTTCACATATACCTTGTATCCTCATGCTGGTAGCTGGGAATCAGCCCATACAGTACGACGTGGTTATGAATTGAATCTACCGTTGCAAGTGATATTGAATCCACTTACAACTCACAACGTAAACGCCCCGCTACCGCTAACAGCACTGGCTCAACGCCCCACTACTGCTAACAGCGCTATTGAAGGGGTGAGGTTTCTAGATTTATCAGCTGAAAATTTAATTTTGATGGCCTTGAAGCCATCTGAGGATGACCCACAGCAGTTAATTCTGCGGTGTTATGAATGTCACGGAGAAACAGCCGAGTTATCTTTGCAAAGTGATTTAGGGTTGAATCTAGAAGATACAGTAGATTTGTTAGAGCATTCTTCTACTACTGAATTCTCATCTGAGCAACAAATCTTGACGATACAGCCTTGGAAAATCGCCAGTTTCAAGGTAATGCCAGCGATTAATCCCAGGCTGGAGTAAGTCACTAGTACCGCAAGGCGGAAGTCAAAAGTCAAAAGTCAAAAGTCAAAAGTCAAAAGTATTATGGAATAAGCTTTTTAGGGCTTTTCAATGGTCTGCTTATTTACGCCGTGCTGTACTAGTGCTATGTCAGTGGTCAGTTGTGGTTTTCCACAGACCATTGACAAATGACAAATGACTAATGACTAATGACTCTTTTAATCTTCGTGGTCATCAAAAGGATCGTTCAATTCCTTGCTAGGAGGGCCAAAGGAGGTATAAATCGAAATGCCGGTGATGGCAACCACCACGGCAGCCATAGAAATGCTAAGAACTATTGCGGGTTCCATAATTGAGAGATAGATTATGAGTGCTATTCTTATAGAATATTACAGAAGATTAAAAAAAGCTTTGGCAAGTAATCTTAGGTGAACTATGGCACAAAGGACTAGGTTGGGAGATATCCTGAAACCACTTAACTCTGAGTATGGGAAAGTGGCTCCAGGTTGGGGTACTACCCCTGTGATGGCTGTTTTTATTGGGCTATTTTTCGTGTTTCTGCTGATTATTCTGCAACTATACAATAGAACATTGTTGGTTCAGGATGTAAATGTCGATTGGCGGAGTTTAGGACGCTAACGGATATACAGCTATCAAGTTTGGATAACAAGTTATTTTACACCCGGTTCTTCCGGGTTTTTTTGTGAGTTGTGATTCAGATTTTAGGAGCAAAGGTAAAACTTCTCCGGCTCCGGTCAGAATTAAGTACTTGATTTACTTAAACTGCGGTGCAAACTCACTGATAGCAAATCGTGACAACCTTTCGCTCCCTCTCAACAACCATCCACGAGATAATCACAATACCACATGAGATTTTTCTCCATCATTCATGTCCTTTGACAACCTCTGCAAACTTTTGTCCGAAAAACATCCTGCTACCTTTGCCAGTTGGGTATTAGGTACACCGCAAACTGGTGTCACAGTCCTCAAAACCGAATTGAGTATTGAGCCAATTCGCGCTGATTACGTCACATTCTTACAACTTCAAGAACGCATTCTCCACCTGGAATTTCAAACCAAGCTCGAATCTACACCACCCCTACCCCTGCGGATGCTTGATTATTGGGTAAGGTTGTATCGGTTGTATCGTCTACCAATCACGCAAGTTGTCGTATTATTGCTTCCTCCCACACCAGAGACAGTAATTGAAACTGTCTTTAATGTCGAAACCACCCGTCACGAATATCGCGTAATTTGCTTATGGCAAGAAAATCCCGAACTATTTCTCAATAATCAGGCTTTGTTACCCTTAGCACCACTAACAGCAACCACCCAACCCCAAGCCTTGTTGCAACAAGTGGTGGAACGAGTGAATCAACTTGAGCGAAGAGAACGGCTAGAAATTTCCACCTACACTCAAATCTTAGCGGGGTTAAAATACGAAAAAGACTTGATTAGAAACTTGTTTCGGGAGGGTATGATGCGCGAATCAGTGATTTATCAAGAGATTCTTGCTGAAGGGGAGCAACGAGGAGAACAACGAGAACGATCGCTCATTGTTCGTCTACTAACTCGCCGTGTGGGAGAATTACCCCAAGAAGTGCGTGAGCAAGTTGAAAGCCTCGACCTAGAGCAATTAGAAAATCTCGGTGAAGCTTTGTTAGATTTTCAGGCGATCGCAGATTTAAAAACTTGGTTCAATACATTAGAGCAGAAGGGCCAATAATAATATATGAGTCTATGGTAGTGGTTCTATAGTTTACAGGAGACAAAAATGAATATATTTGGTATCGGTCTGCCGGAAATGGGTGTAATTATGGTAGTGGCGCTGTTAATCTTTGGCCCAAAGAAGCTGCCAGAGATTGGTCGGAGTGTGGGCAAAACAATTCGTAGTTTCCAAGAAGCTTCCAAAGATTTTCAAAACGAGTTTCAAAAAGAAGCAGAACAGTTAGAAGAAGCTGTCAAAACTACTGCTGAACTGGAACCTAAGCAAATCTACCCTGCTAAATCTGAGCAGGATACCGCTAGTTCTTCGCAACCTAGCTAGTACCGCTACGCGGAAGTCAAAAGTCAAAAGTCAAAAGTCAAAAGTCATGAATGCTTTAATTCTGGGCTTTTTGGCTGTAATGAAATAGTAGGTTTATTTCCGCCTTTACTAGGAGAATGCTGGATATCAATTGACTGTAGGCAAAATGACAGAAGCTCTTAAGCAACCAGCTTTGGTGATTCCCCAGCTAATTGTTGGTTTGGGGAATCCAGAAGCTAAGTACGACCAAACACGCCATAATATCGGTTTTGCTGCTGTAGAAACTCTCTCCCGTTCTTGGCACATTTCCTTGGCAGAAAACCGCAAGTTTCAGGGTGAGTATGGCGAGGGTATGGCCCCAGGTGGAGGCAAGATTCGTTTGCTAAAGCCGCTAACTTATATGAATCGCTCAGGACAAGCCATACAAGCGGTGACAAGTTGGTATAAATTGCCGCCTGAGTCAGTGCTGGTGATTTATGACGATATGGATTTGCCCTTGGGAAAAACTCGTCTGCGCTTATCTGGTTCGGCTGGTGGACATAACGGTATGAAAAGTGCGATCGCACATCTTAGTACCCAAAACTTTCCCCGTTTGCGAATCGGTATTGGTAAACCCAAAGGTGCAGCTAATAACGATGATTCTGATGCTGTTTCTCATGTGCTGGGGCGATTTTCTGCTGCCGAAAATCAGCAGATGTCTCTTGTACTTCAATTCGTGGTTGAGTGTATTGAACTAAGCCTCAAGCAGGGAGTAGAAAAGGCGATGAATATTTGTAATAGCCGCACCATTAATAATTCTGATTCTTAGGGTTGGATGAATACTGCTTTGTAAGTTTGGCAAAGGCGCTTATTTTGGTTGATGGGCAGCAATCTTAGCTTGTTCCATCCAACTGAGATAAAGCCTTAACGCCTTTTGTACAGAGCAGAAGTGACCCATCTACACCCTAATTTGGGGTGCGGCATAGTTTGCTTAATTTTTGTAAGAATAATGGCGATGTCTACGACGGGCTAAGACTACGTGCTATTGCCTGTTTTAGGTCATAACCTCAAGCAACGCCCGTATACTCCAAATAAGTTTATTGAAAACGCCTTGTGCGTCTAGCTGCCACTGCCTTACGTTTGCGCTTTTCTATCGGTGTTTCAAAGTGCCGATGATATTTCACATCAGCTAATATCCCAGCTTTGGAAACCTGACGTTTAAACCGACGCAAAGCTGAGTCTATTGCTTCATTCTCTCCTAAAACCACCTGGGTCATTCTTGCTTGTTCCTCATTATCAATAGTTCCTATTTTAATATTATCTTCAACCTTAGTAAAACCCCCCTAAGCTAAAGCCATGATTAAGAAACTATTCGTTCGATTGAGGCGGGTTATGTCTGCCTCTAAGCCCTGAAACCGATGCTTAACTCAATCTTAATCTAAGTAGCCTAATGTACTCTCAGAAGCAATAGAGAAGATAGGAAAATTATAAAGCTAAATTTTTATTGCTCTATTATTAACTGAGTAATAATGTAGTATTGATTACTAAAATAAATGAGAGTAGATGATGATATTTATAGATTTTAAAAGTTGATTCTGCCCTGATTTAGTAATTTATATCCTGACGCTAATGCTGCAAAAGCAATTATGAAATTCTATAAGCTAGTTGGCTTTAAAATAACTCCACCGCTTAAAAAAAACTAGTATTATGCCAATGCCTAGAAAAATCCATCCTAAGTTACCAGTTTCTCTACGAAAAAACACTAATGCAAATATACCTGATATAGTTGCTATAACTGAAGCTGTAGCAGGTAATCTACTGTCAAAATAGGAATAGTAACCGCCAACAAATATAATGCTTTGTCCAAAAAAGTATATGCCTGTAAAAAGTAGAATTAAACCTATAAGTTTGATTAACAGCCTGCCCATAATATTTTTACATTTTTAATGGCTGAAGCCAATTTAAATCCGGTTATAGTAAAATTTTTAAGATTTTAATAATTTTTACAGCATTTAATCTTAATTAAGTGAATATACTGAATTAGCACCTCTACCGTCTGAAGATATCAGTACAAGTAATGTTAATTACAGAAAGTAGTCCTTGCCAGCCTTTTATCCAGGTGCTTTAATAGCGATGTCTGACGACAAGAAGCAGAGCTTCTACGCATTCTGCAAAACAGCCTACTTACAGAATATGTACAAGACCCACGACGACTTGACATCAGACATCGCTGCTGGTGTCCATAAAATTACAGACTCAAAACATTAAACTCAAAGATATGACAAGCTATTAGCATATCCTTGACACTAAATTCTTCCAAAAGCTGAATAAATAGGAGTATATATGGAGACGCCAATCATTTTTATAGTTTTAGTACTTATAGCTTATGCCTTAGGTTCTGCAAAACTAATTAATCAAGGTAATGAAGCCCTAGTCGAACGCATGGGGCGGTATCATCGGAAACTTAAGCCAGGGTTGAACTTTATTGTTCCCTTCGTTGATCAGATTGTGATGGAAGATACTACACGAGAACAGTTTTTAGACATCAAACCTCAGAATGTGATCACCCAAGATAATATTTACGTTGAAGTGGATGCTATTGTGTACTGGCGCATTCGAGATATTGAGAAAAGCTTTTATGCTATTGAGGATCTCCAAGGGGCACTGACACAGATAACCACAACCACGCTCCGGGAAATCATTGCCCAGAATACTCTGGAGCAGACCAATGTCTCCAGAACGGAGATGCACTCAGCTATCATAGACCAGCTGAATGAGATAACGGCAGATTGGGGAGTTGAGATTCTCCGGTTAGACCTTCAAAGAATTACCCTACCTGAGAGTGTACGAAAGTCTAGGGAAGAGGAGCAAGCCGCTGAAATCAAAAAACGGGCGCTGATTACCGAAGCACAAGGGCAGAAGGAAGCTGCGATTAAAAAAGCAGAAGGAACTATGAGATCAGTAGAGATAATTTCTCAAGCCTTACGTTCTAATCCTGAAAGCAGGGACATTCTGCGGTATCTGGTGGCTCAAGATTACGTAGGTGCCAGCCAAAAACTTGGTGAGAGCACTAATGCCAAAATTGTCTTTGTAGACCCAGCTAACTCAACTGAAATGTTTCAGGAGTTGATAGCCGAGTCAGTCACTCAAGAAGGTAACGGCAAAAAACACGAAAACGGTAATACCTAACAGTCAAGCTGTGCGGCTTGTCTCAATAGGGCATCGGCTACTAGTGAAACATCGCGCATTTCTTGAACATCGTGAACTCGGAGGATATCAGCGCCATTAAAAATAGCAGCACAACAAGCTGCTGCCGTTCCCCAAACTCGTGCTTTGGGATCTGGTTGATTTAAAATGCGACCAATGAAACTTTTACGGGATGCTCCTACCAAGATAGGGCAATTGAGTGGTGAGAGCGATCGCAAGCGGCGAAAAATTTCTAAATTCTGCTCATAGTTTTTAGCAAAACCAATACCAGGATCAATAATAATTTTATCCAGGTCAATACCCGCAGCAGTTGCTACCTTAATTTGCCCAGCTAAAAAATTATAAATTTCTCCGAGCAAATCTTGATAATCAGTCTGTTGTTGCATTGTCTGTGGTGTTCCCCGGATGTGCATTAAAATTATCGGCACACCTAAATCTGCAACTGTTGGCAACATTTCAAAGTCAAAAGTGCCGCCAGAAATATCATTAATAATATCCGCTCCAGCTTCTACAGATGCCCTGGCTACAGCAGCACGGGTAGTATCTACAGAAATCGGGACTGAAATTTCTGGTCTTAGCACCTGTAACACCGATAACACGCGGTCAAGTTCCTCCGCCAGAGTTATTTGCTTTGCCCCTGGTCGAGTTGATTGACCGCCCACATCGATAATGTCAGCGCCAGCAGCTACCAGTGCTTGTGCCTGTACTAAAGCAGCAGAGGTAGTGTTAAACTCACCCCCATCACTAAAGCTATCAGGTGTCACATTCAAAATACCCATCAAATAAGTCCGCTGTCCCCACTCGAAACAGCGTCCTCGAATTATCAAGTTGCTTGGCATAAATTTACATTAGGCATTCCCATGCAGAGCATGGGAACAAGAAGAAGGCACATCACACTGACTGAAAATTCACAATCCGAGCGAAACTCTCAGGTTCCAAACTTGCTCCTCCCACTAAAACACCATCAATTTCTGGTTGAGCCATGATCTCATCAATATTATTTGGCTTGACTGAGCCACCATATTGAATTGATACATTAGGATTACTCAACTGGCTACGAATTAAGCCAATTATTCGATTAGCTTCCGCTGCTTCACAAGTGTCACCAGTACCAATTGCCCAAATCGGTTCGTAGGCAATCACCAAATTATCCTGATCGATATCTACCAACCCTTTGTCGAGTTGGAGAGAAATCAGTGATTCAGTTTCTCCCGCATCCCGTTGTTGTTTGGTTTCACCAACACAGAGAATTGGGGTCAAACCAAATCTTTGAGCAGCTCGGAGGCGCAAATTAACGGTTGCGTCCGTTTCACAAAAGAATTGCCGCCGTTCGCTATGACCGACAATCACAAAGCGCACACCACTTTCTGTCAGCATTGGGCCAGAAATCTCACCCGTATAGGCTCCATATTCTTCCCAATGGATATTTTGTGCCCCCAATTGGATGAGGCTACCGTGCAAAGTCTTGGACAAAACGCTTAAATCAGTGAAAGGAGGGCATAATATCACTTCTCGCCCTTGGGGGGTTTCCTCTAGGTGGGGCAGAAATCCTCGGAGAAACTCTTGGGTTTCTGCCTGGGTTTTGTACATTTTCCAGTTGCCGGCAATAACGATTTTCCGCACAGGTAATTTAGTCAAGATCCTAACGAGTTATTTAGATGCATTTTTCAGTTTATGACTTTTTGTTAGTCATTAGTCATGAGTCATTGGTCATTGGTCATTAGTCATTGGGCATTAGAAATTGGAGAAAAGCGCCAGTCCTCAGTCCCCAATGCCCAAACCTCTGTTAAAAATAACTAGGATAAGAGACAGGGGTAATTTAAAAATCCCAAATTTCAAATCTCATATTGATATGACTTCGACATTGCCCGTGCCTGAACCTCATCAAAGTGATTCTGCCAACACTGACGCCAATTCTCTCAGCTGGGAGGAAGAACTGGATAGCGCCATTTTCAGTTTTGAAGATATTCAGACGGAACTGAATTATAAACAAGCACAAACGGCGCTGCGAAACTTAGTAACCAATCTCGACCTCACCCCTCAAGAAAAAACCGGGTTGGAGACGGAAATTGCTGATTTAGAAACCATGCTGGGGAAATTAGACCGTATGGTAGTGCAGATTGCGGCTTTTGGTATGGTGGGGCGTGGTAAGTCTTCTTTACTCAATTCTTTGGTTGGGCAAACAGTATTTGAAACTGGGCCGCTGCATGGTGTCACCCGTGCTGCACAAAGGGTTAATTGGAGTATTAGTGAGGAAGCGATTGGGGAAACTGAACGTGCTTTGCGAGTCACTCTCCCTGGCGTAGGTCAATCGCAGGTGGAATTAATTGACACTCCTGGGTTAGACGAAGTAGATGGTGCAACCCGTGCCGCGTTAGCTGAACAGATTGCCAAACAAGCAGATTTGATTCTGTTTGTAATCTCTGGTGACATGACAAAGCTAGAATATGCTGCCCTTTCTCAGTTGCGGGAAGCAGGTAAACCGATCATTCTGGTGTTTAACAAAGTAGACCAGTATCCAGAAGCAGACCGGATAGCAATTTATCACAAAATCCGGGATGAAAGGGTGCGGGAATTACTCACACCTTTGGAAATTGTCATGGCTGCGGCATCGCCATTGGTGAAGACAGCGATTCGTCGTCCTGATGGCACTAGGGGCATACAGTTGCGTACAGGTAATGCCCAAGTTGAGGAACTGAAGCTGAAAATTTTGGAAATTCTACATCGTGAGGGAAAAGCTTTGGTTGCCCTCAATACCATGCTTTATGCCGATATCGTCAATGAGCAGTTGATAGAACGGAAACTGATGATTCGGGAGGTGAATGCCAATCAGTTGATTTGGAAGGCTGTTATGACCAAAGCATTAGCGATCGCACTTAATCCCGTAACTGTGGTAGATATTCTCAGTAGTGTGGTGATTGATATTGCTCTGATTTTGGGTTTATCTAAACTCTATGGCTTCTCTATGACTGAAGCCGGGGCTGTACAACTGCTACAAAAAATTGCCCTGAGTATGGGCGGAATTGGTGCTAGTGAATTGTTAGCAAATTTGGGCTTGAGTGGATTAAAAACTTTACTTGGTATCTCTGCAACAGCTACCGCAGGTGTTGCGTTGGGTCCTTATATATCGGTAGCAATCACGCAAGCGGGAGTAGCTGGTGTTTCTTCTTACGGGATTGGACAAGTTACCAAAGTTTATTTAGCTAATGGCGCGACTTGGGGGCCTGATGGACCGAAAGCAGTAATTAATCGGATTTTGGCAAACCTGGATGAGACTTCAATTCTCAACCGGATTAAAGATGAATTACTCCACAAGGTAAAACTCAGAAAGTGATGTATAGATGTGGAATTATCGAACAGAATTCAGAATTCTGAATTCTGTTCGATAAACCAGATAAAAATATTCAGATATTTATTAAAGTTTCATATATGGCTTCGTCATTTTTAGACACAAAAGATTACAGGCATATCTGGCCCCCCTTCACCCAGGTTCAGACGGACTCACCCCCTCTTCTAATTACCGAAGGTAAGGGGGCTGTCCTTAGGGATGCTAGCGATCGCGAATACCTCGACCTAATCTCCTCCTGGTGGGTAAACCTGCATGGTCACGCCCATCCAGCGATTGCTCAGGCGATCGCAATGCAAGCGTTGAAACTGGAGCAAGTGATCTTTGCCGGATGCATCCATGAACCGGCATTCAATTTAGCTAACTGTTTAGCTAGTCTTCTACCCGGCGATTTAGACCGCGTGTTCTTCTCAGATAATGGCTCTACTGCCGTCGAGGTTGCCCTCAAGGTTGCTTTACAATACCACCGCAACATAGGGGATACCCGACGTACCCATTTGCTAGCCTTCGAGGGTGGCTATCACGGTGATACCTTTGGTGCGATGTCAGCGGGGAAGCAGTCAGGATTTTTCGATGCCTTCGCATCAAAGCTGTTTCCGGTACAATTTTTACCCTACCCCATCACTTGGCTCAGTGATTCGACTGTCGAGGAAAAAGAGCAAGACAGCTTGGCCCAGCTTGACCGTTATTTGGCAGAACACGGGCAGGAAACGGCAGCGATTATCCTAGAGCCTCTGGTGCAGGGTGCTGCCGGGATGCGAATGGTTCGGCCCGGTTTCCTTCAGCAGGTGTGTAAACGTGTGAAGGAGGCTGGTGTCCTGGTGATTTTCGACGAGGTGATGACCGGTTTTGGGCGCACAGGTACAATGTTCGCGTTAGAGCAGGTGGGATGGATACCGGACATGATCTGCCTTGCCAAGGGTTTGACCGGGGGTTTCCTGCCCCTCTCTGTCACTGTTTGTCGGGAATATTTGTATGAAGCATTTCTGGACGACGGCTTCGACAAGGCGCTGGCGCACGGGCATTCCTATACGGCGAATCCTTTGGGGTGTGCTGCGGCTTTAGCCTCCCTGCGGCTGTTTACGGAGGAGGACACATTCAAGCAGATTGAAATGATTCACCAAGTTCACCAGGCGGGACTAATGTCCCTCGAAAACAAGAACCTGCCTCACCTTGGACGCTTCCGCCTGTGTGGCACAATTGCCGCGTTCGATATCAAAGTGGCGGATGCCGGATACGGGGCAAGCATTGGTAAGATCATCCGCAAAAAGGCTTTGGAGATAGGACTCCTGCTGCGTCCCCTGGGGAACACGGTCTATTTGTTGCCGCCATATTGCCTGACGGCTGAGGTGTTGCAGGATACCTGGAAGAAAATCAGCCAGATGATGCAGGAGTTAGACGTTTGAACTGGGAGCTTTGACTTCTGAACTCGGAACTTTGACTTCTGAACTCGGAACCCTGACTTCTAAACTCGGAACTTTGACTTCTGAACTCGGAACTTTGACTTCTGAACTCGAAGCTTGAGCTTCTGAACTCGG
>NZ_JAYGHD010000313.1:0-22574 GCF_034932245.1 Nostoc sp. UHCC 0251 | reverse complement strand
TTCTGAACTCGGAACTTTGACTTCTGAACTCGAAGCTTGAGCTTCTGAACTCGGAGCTTGAGCTTCTGAACTCGGAATGTCAAGCTCTACACTCAAACTCCGAGCTTCTAAACTTTAACTTTCAACCTTTTAAGCATAATTGCCGTTAGATTTTATCTACTACTGATGCTTATGGCTGCACTTTCAGAGATATAGAGACAAAATTGCACCTTCATCAACTTTTAGTTTCTACCTTTGAAGGAGTTTAGCCATTCTTGAACTTGCTCGCGGGCAATATCGCGCCCCCCAAGACCAAAGGCTAGGGCAATAGCGACTGCGATCGCACCTAGTAAAAGTCCAAAGGCTAAATTCACAATATCACTGGCAACTCCAATCTGTTGCAGTGCCATTGCAGAGACTAAGGTAATAATTGCAATCCGCGCCACCTGACCTAAAATCTGTGCTTGACGTTCGCCGGAACTAGTAATGATGTTAAAAGCCAGATTTGCCAAGAATAAGCCAATGGCAAATATTACCAATCCCGCTAAAATCCGCCCGAATATGATCACAATACCGGACACTAATGCTGTCAGGGCTGGAATATTCAAGATATTCACCGCCGCTACCGTTGCAAATAGCATGATGCCCACTAAGGCAACAATGCCTGCAATTTCCGATGGAGTGCGGCTTGTAATCTCTGGGGTTGTTGATTCTGTTGTAACTACAATGCGTCTGCTGGGTGTTGTCAGACCAAGGATGCTGAAAATGTTATTAAAGCCTAAATTGGTGAGAATACTCGTAACCAAATCTGCGATAAACCGCCCTACGAAATAGGCAACAATCAAAATTGCTATGGCTGTAAAGATGGCGGGTAAAGCGTTGAGAATCTGTTGCAGCATTGCGATCGCAGGCACAGAGATCGCATTAATTTCCAGGGCATTGAGCGCTGCGATCGCCACAGGAATCAAAATCAAAACATAGACAATTGTGCCGATAATACTCGATAGAGGTTGCACCCCCGCAGTCGAAGATAATCCCAAGCGACTACCTAAATGGTCGATTCCAGTTGTCGCCAGCAAGTTTGTTACAATCCGCCGCACCACATTAGCTATGAACCAGCCAACTACAGCAATTAGCACCGCCGCTAAAATGTTCGGCAAAATTAGCAGAACTTCTGTAATTAGAGCTTGTACTGGTAGTAGAGCCTGCCTGAGTTCGAGAGTATCTAAAATTGGGGCGAGAAACAGTAAAAATATAAACCAATACAGAGCATTGCCAATTGTCTCAGTTAGAGATAAACGATTGAGACTGGGTGTGCTGTCTTCTGGTTCTGGATTTAAACGCTCATCCAGGTTAAATGCTTGTAATGAGCGCACAGTGATAATCTTCACAATGGTCGCCAAAATCCAGGCGGCTCCTAAAAGGATTCCCGCACCAACCAACTTTGGCAAAAAGCCAATAAGCTGATTGAGAAAATTATTGAGAGGTCGAGACGCTATCTCCAGATCCAATGTCTGTAAAACAGCTACCGCCGTCAACAACAGGATGCTCCAAAAGACTATGCTGGAGATGAATTTCTCCACTTGGGGAACATCTTGACGACCTGTTATCCCTGCGGCAATGCGGTTATCTATGTTTGTGCGACTGAGGATTCCTCGCGTCACTGCTGCTGCGATCGCTGCAATTAGCCAACCTATTAACAAAATTGCTACTGCCCCCAGCAGACGGGGTGTAAACAGAATCAACTGTTGAACAATACCTTGCACATCAGCGATTCCTTGATTCACTGCTGGTTGCGCCGATTGCAGGCTGGGTGATTGTGCCAAAAATTGCAGCCCACTCGTGGGTAAAACAACTTTTATCACCTGGGTTATTCCTTGCCAAGTTGTGTTCATGGTTTTGCGAAATTATGCTTAAGTATTCGCTGCCAACACTGAGTCAGTGTTTTGCCTATCAATTTACCAGTAAAGACGTACATCTATGGCATTAATATCAAGAGTAATTTTTGACTTTGTTACTTGTATTTGATTTAATCTACTGTCAGTGCTGAATTTTGCGTTACTCTAATTGCAGCAACAGCATCAAACATATAGAATGTCCCAAGTTTTGGAACAATCAATTCAAATTAATGCTACAGCTACGGTGGTGGAGCGCTGTATTAGCGATTTAGCTCTCATGCACCGTTGGCTCAACCCCGTTCTGCGTTGTGAACCTGTGGGCGAAGCTTGGAGTACCGATGTCGGCAGTGAAAGTCTTTTTATCATTCAAATTCCGCTACTAAAACCCACGTTGAAGAGCGTAGTTGTGGAACGACAACCGGGTTTGGTAGTTTGGGGATTTCAGGGATTTTTTCAAGGGCGCGATCGCTGGGAATGTCAACCCACAGAAAAAGGAACGCTCCTACTGAACCGCTTTGAGTTCGATATCCCTAACCCCTTAGTGAGTTGGGGTTTTAACACCTTTGCCGCATCTTGGACTAAAAAAGATATGCAAGCCCAACTCCGCCGCCTCAAACGAGTCGCAGAAGAACAACATAATTCGTAATTCGTAATTCGTAATTGGGGATGGGACATTGGGCATTGGGCATTGGTTCTTCTTTCTCCCCCTGCTC
Organism: Nostoc sp. UHCC 0251; assembly: GCF_034932245.1. Classification (NCBI taxonomy): domain Bacteria; kingdom Bacillati; phylum Cyanobacteriota; class Cyanophyceae; order Nostocales; family Nostocaceae; genus Nostoc; species Nostoc sp. UHCC 0251. The sequence continues at coordinate 19,984 of NZ_JAYGHD010000313.1, read as the reverse complement.
CCCCTGCTCCCTCATCCCTTCTCCCCATTCCCCAATTCAGTAAGTAGCCGTCGAATTACAGATGCATCCTCGGCATCGGGAACTTTTGCTAAATAATTTTGTAGATCGTCCACGGCTTGGGGGTAGTTACCAAGTTTATAGGAGATTAAGCCGCGATCGCGCAATTCTAAAGTTAAATTAGGAAACAGCAACAAAATTCGTTCAACGGCTGCCAGCGTTTTTTCTAACTCTTGCTGTTTAAGGTAAATAAATTTTAAATTTGTCAGCATCCGTGCCAAAAATTGCCGATTACTGACCACGGCTAAAAATTCTGGTTGTAGCGTCACAGGTTGCTGATAAAGTTGAGACAGTCGTTCCTCGCAATCTTGGGCAAATATTATTTCGCCACCATTGAAGGCATCTACAAAAATCTCTATATCTTCAATATCCGGGCGGATTAGGAAATGCCCTGGCATCCCCACACCCACCATTGGAAAATCAATCCGTCTGGCAACCTCTAGGTAAACCAACGCTAAGGTAATAGGAATCCCCAGTCGGCGATCAATTACATCATTGAAAAAGCTGTTGCGCGGGTCGTAATAGTCAATCTTATTACCAGAGAATTTTAAATCCTCGTAGAGATACTGGTTAATACTTTGAACTATCCGCAAAGGATATCGTGAGTCAGGTAGGCGTTCTTGAAGCTCTGATGCCATTGTATCAAGGGCGTTGAGATATTCCTCTGGATCTAGCTTGGGATATTCTTCTTGTGCAATATATAAAGCTGCCTTTGCTAAGTCAATATGCTCGTCAGACTGCTGAATCTCCTGGTAAAAATATTGTCGCGCTGACGAGAAATTCATAAGCTTTTGCTCGGTGGACGTGTGAGGATGAAGTGGGTCAACTGACACTAGTTTTCTGTAACTATATTTATTCTAGAGATATTAAGAACATTTGGTAATGTCATTTGTACAGAAATTACAAATTTTTTTTTAATTACTAATTAGCTATATTTGTAAAATATGTTAAAAATATTATAAATTGTATATTTAAGTATAATGATGCTGCCATAAGCAGCGTAGTTGGTCAGACCAAATACAAAACCACAACTCCCTTTGGTGGGGAAAATGGATATAATCTAATAATAGGAGAACCATTGGGAAATCGCGCTTACTGTCCTGGTTGTAACGGTTCCTTTTTGTTAGACTTTACCCAAACAACAGTAGGAAACGCACTTGGGGTTTTTGGAGCGGGCTTTGATATTCTTGCTGGTACTCAATACTTTGCTCAGGTGACTTTCGGAGATGATAGTACACAAGATTTCTCTTTAGCAGGTCAAAACTTTTGGGGTATAACCTCTGAGAAAAGCATTAAAGCAGTTCATGTTGGTCTTCAAGGTGGAGGTTCGACCACCAACGGATCTATCTTAATTGACAACTTAACAATAGGCGGTACAAAGTCTATTCCTGAACCTACCTCAGTCATAGGACTTCTGGCTTTGGGTGTGGGTTCACTCGTGAAGCGTAAGCAGCAACAGAAAGCTGCAACCAAAGCCTAAATCACTTACTTACTTTTTGCCGGAAATCCAAGCAGAAAGAGAAAGCTTAAGCCACAGTATGGGCTAAAAACCTTAACTACTTTATGAAAGCCGTGTTAGCGATCGCCTAACAGGGTTTTTTTCAGTTTCAAGTCTCCCCCAGCCATTTGAGAATTGAACTTAATATATAAAATATTTACCCTAAAGCATCTGGTGACTCAGCTAAACTTTTCAGGGTGAGGGTTACAGCCAAAGCAGCCAAGCTCCTTTTTAAGGAATTACTAAGGGAGTTATGTCCCCGTCCGGTGCTACAGTGAAAGGTGACATTGCTTAATCTTATGTCTTCTCCGACCGTATCTGAAATATAGCTTCAATCATTAGGCGCAGCATGGTCACAACCGCAGAAAAAACAAACATTGGCTACATTACCCAAATCATTGGCCCAGTTGTAGACGTTAAATTTCCCGGCGGGAAATTGCCACAAATCTACAATGCCTTGAAAATCGTTGGCACCAACGAAGCTGGACAGGAAATCAACATCACCGTTGAAGTACAGCAACTGCTGGGCGACAACCAGGTGCGGACTGTTGCGATGAGTTCCACCGAAGGCTTAGTGCGCGGTTTTGAAGTCACCGATACAGGCGCTCCCATTACCGTACCAGTTGGGAAAGCCACTTTGGGCCGGATTTTCAACGTCCTTGGCGAACCTGTGGACAACAGGGGTCCTGTAAATGCTGAGGCAAGTTTACCCATCCACCGCTCTGCTCCCAAATTCACTGACCTGGAAACCAAACCTTCGGTGTTTGAGACTGGGATTAAAGTTGTTGACCTTCTGACTCCCTATCGACGCGGCGGTAAGATTGGTCTATTCGGCGGTGCTGGTGTTGGTAAGACCGTGATCATGATGGAATTGATCAACAACATTGCTACCCAGCATGGTGGAGTATCCGTATTTGCTGGCGTGGGTGAACGCACCCGTGAAGGCAATGACCTCTACAATGAAATGATGGAATCTGGGGTTATCAACAAAGACAACCTCAACGAATCAAAAATTGCTCTAGTCTACGGTCAAATGAACGAGCCACCCGGAGCGAGAATGCGGGTTGGTCTTTCGGGATTGACAGTAGCAGAGTACTTCCGGGATGTGAACAAGCAGGACGTGCTGCTGTTTATTGATAATATCTTCCGGTTTGTGCAAGCAGGTTCAGAAGTATCCGCGCTACTGGGTCGGATGCCTTCTGCGGTAGGATATCAGCCCACATTGGGAACCGACGTAGGTGAACTGCAAGAGCGGATTACCTCAACTACAGAGGGTTCCATTACCTCCATTCAAGCAGTGTACGTACCTGCGGATGACCTCACCGACCCCGCACCTGCTACTACCTTCGCCCACTTGGATGGTACAACAGTGCTGTCTCGTGGTTTGGCAGCTAAGGGAATTTATCCCGCAGTTGACCCCCTTGGTTCTACTTCCACCATGCTTCAACCAAATATTGTAGGTGACGAACACTACAATACTGCGCGGGCGGTGCAATCAACTCTGCAACGTTATAAAGAACTCCAAGACATTATCGCCATTCTCGGTCTAGATGAATTGTCTGAAGAAGACCGTCTGATCGTAGCGCGGGCGCGGAAGGTTGAGCGCTTCTTGTCCCAGCCGTTCTTTGTAGCAGAAGTATTTACCGGTTCTCCTGGTAAGTATGTGAAGTTGGAAGACACCATCAAAGGGTTCCAAAAGATTCTGTCTGGTGAGTTGGATGCTCTGCCAGAACAGGCTTTCTACTTGGTTGGCGATATTAACGAAGCGATCGCTAAAGCTGAAAAAATCAAAGGTTAGTCATTAGTCATTGGTCATTGGTCATTGGTCATTGGTCATTGGTCATTAGTCATTAGTTCAACTGCTAATGACTAATGGCAATTACAAATGACAAAGGGCAACAGACAAAGGACAAAGGACAACAGACAAAGGACAAAAGACAAATGACATTAACCGTTCGTGTAATTTCCCCAGATAAAACAGTCTGGGATGCCCCAGCTGAAGAAGTAGTTTTGCCTAGCACCACTGGTCAACTAGGTATCCTCACTGGACACGCACCATTGTTGACCGCACTAGATACTGGTGTCATGCGAGTTCGTGGCGCTAAAAATCAGAATTGGGAAGCGATCGCCCTTTTGGGTGGCTTTGCCGAAGTCGAAGAAAATGAAGTGACAATTCTGGTTAACGGCGCTGAACGTGGCGACAAAATCAACCTTGATGAAGCTCGTACTGCTTACAACCAAGCAGAAGCGCGTCTAAGTCAAGTTTCAGCAGACGATCGCCAAGCCCAAATTCAGGCAAATCAAGCCTTCAAACGCGCCCGCGCTCGGTTTCAAGCGGCTGGCGGTTTGGTCTAATTTAACTTTCTATTTCAACTTTGTAGGTTGGACATTGCCAACCTACAAATTATTTATTAACTTTTAAAAAATTACGCCAAGTTTAAGAAATCGAGGTCAGCCATAGTGAAGTGTTAACTTAGCTAATTAGTTGCCCAAATGGGCACAAATTATGGAAAGCTTTTCATCTTTGCTTGGTACTCGTAAAGAAAATAAGGTAGCTCGTTTTGCAGCATCTATCGTAGCAACGTTAGCGCTTGCTAGTAGTATTCACTCTGCCAATGCTACTCCTGTAAAAATAACTACTGCAAAAGAAATAACTTCGGCGACTGTCCAGCTAAATCAGACCACACCAAATATTGCTCAGTTACAAACTAGCAGGACTCAATATCAAGCTGCTGGAATTGATCCTGTTGTACTAGTTCCCATCCTACTTGTCGGCGGTTTCGTCATATTCGTCCCCCTATTCTTTGGGGGACTTGTAGTCATTGGCGAACGTGAAGTCGGTATTGTAGTGAGGAAATTTACCCTTTCTGGGCGTGGACTCCCCGCCGGCAGTTTGATTGCCCTCAATGGCGAAGCTGGCTTGCAGGCAGATACTTTAGCTCCTGGCTGGCATTGGGGCTATTGGCCTTGGCAGTATTCTGTAAAGAAAGAATCGGTAATTGTCGTTCCCCAAGGGGAAATCGCTTTGATTGTGGCAGCAGATGGCGCATCCAACCCACCAGAGCGGATTTTGGGCAAAATTGTCAGTTGTGACAACTTCCAAGATGCTCGAAAATTCCTCACCGAAGGTGGTGAAAAAGGGCGGCAGATGGGTTTTCTCACCGCAGGTACATACCGGATTAACACTGCTCTGTTTAAAGTCATCATGGCATCAAATGCCAGCGCTCATGGCATGGCTCCAGAACAGTTGCGGGTTTATAGCTTGGCATCTGACAAAGTTGGTATTGTCACTACCTTAGATGGTTTACCAATTTCTGCTGGTGAACTCGCAGGCCCCATAATTGACGGACACGACAACTTCCAAAATGGTCAAAAATTTATTAATGGAGGTGGGCGGCGAGGTTTACAAGAGCAGACTTTGCTTTCTGGTTCTTGGAACTTGAACCCTTGGTTTGTCCAGGTTGAGCAAGTTCCCATGACGGAAATCCCCATTGGCTATGTGGGTGTAGTAATTTCTTTCGTGGGTAAGGCACATCAAGATGTCAGCGGTGCAGCTTTCACCCACGGTAACTTAGTGAATCCTGGACATAAGGGTGTATGGGTCGAACCGTTGTATCCTGGCAAGCACCCGATTAATTCTCGGATCATGAAGATGGAACTAGTGCCAACGACCAACATTGTATTAAATTGGTCAGACCGCACAGAACGTCACAGTTATGATGCTCAACTAGCTTCCTTGACAGTGCGATCGCGTGATGGGTTTGCCTTTGATTTGGAAGTAGCACAAATTATCCATGTAGGTGCTTTAGATGCTCCGAAGGTAATTTCTCGCGTTGGTGCCATGCAAAATCTGGTAGACCATGTATTAGAACCAACTATCGGTAATTATTTCCGCAACTCAGCCCAAAACTGTACTGTACTAGACTTTCTCACCGCTCGGAGTGAGCGACAAACTGAGGCTGCTGAGTATATTAAAACAGCATTGCGGGCTTATGACGTGCAAGCGATCGACACCCTGATTGGTGATATTCAGCCACCAGCATCGTTAATGCAGACACAGACAGACCGAAAAATTGCTGAAGAAGAACGCAAGACTTATGAAGTCCAGCAGATGGCGCAAACCCAACGGCAGCAACTTGTCCGGGAAACGGCACTGGCGGATATTCAGCAAGAAATGGTGAAATCGGAGCAGAGTGTGCATATAGCTGACCTAAAAGCCCAAGCCCAAATTAAGCAGGCTAATGGTGAAGCTGAGGGTACAAAACTCCGGGCAATTGCTGAAGCTGAAGGTATTCGGGCCACAGGTAACGCCAAAGCTGAAACCTACCGCGCTGGTGTGGAAGCCTTGGGTTCACAAGGTTATACAGCAATGCAACTAATGCAGATTATCGGCGATCGCAATGTTCGTTTGATTCCAGATGTCTTAGTTGGCAGTAATGGCAGCAATAACGGCTTAGTGGATGGGCTACTATCCATGATTTTATGGAATCAAACTGGTAAGGGTGAATTGACACCAACACCTTTGCATCCACAACCAGTAACCAAAGCGCAACCAACCTCAGAAAACGGTTATCCACCTATAGTTGTGAATTTTCCTGTAGATAAGTAATATTAGCAACATCTGGTAGGGGCGTAGATATGTGCGCCCCCAATACGGTTTGGATAAGCAGGGGAGGCAGGGGAAGAAATAGTTACAACGAGATATGTTCAGCCTCTTCTGGCAAACTAAAATTCAATCGTTTTACCTTCTAATTCTCCGTCGCGCAAGATAGATTCGCTCTACATCAGAACGAGCAGCGATCGTTTGGATTAACAAAGGGGTAACTTCCGCCACCACAATTGGTGTATAAAGAGATTGATAAATGACTCGTTGGTTACTTTCCTTAAGTTGGTTTACAAGAGGTTGCTGAATTACCTGATAGTGAGATTTCAGAGTATTTAAGTGATTTTGATGCTCAGTAGGGTTCGATCCTTGATAAGGCTGAACTGTTTCTCCTTTTAGATGAAAAATGACCTTGATAGGGTTATTGCTTCCTTGAGCAATGCGATTAGCTAATTCGGTTTCCAATTTGCCAACAAAGCCCTTATTGTTGATTGCTTGAATAGCCTGCTCTAACACTTTCTGACTAATTTGATTGCCAGCAGCATCAAGGGATACACCATAGATATTGCCTTGGGTATCTATTAGCTTAAACCGCGTTATTCCAGTACCAGCTAGAGTTACTTTGTTAACTACATTGAGGTGGTCAGCCGAGATTCCTGTAGTCTTAGAAACCTCTAATTTAGCTTTTTCAGTTAAATTGTTAAATGTCTGTCCTGAGAGCGGAAGGCTAAAGGCTACTATAGGCACAAATGAGATAACAGCAGAGAAACAAACAGTTAGACCTAAGAATTTCTGCATCTTAATTTTATACTTCCTCGTAAGCAATTCCGAGTTATAAGTAACTAAAAACAGCTATATTTTATTGTGGATGCTATGTAGGCAAAGAAATTTTGCTTTTACAAGAACGTTATCGTTTACTCAAGCAGATTGGTAAAGGGGGATTCTGTAAAACCTTCCTCGCAATAGACGAAGGTCAGTTTCCGCCAGTTCCTTGCGTCATTCAAGAATTATCGTTGGAATACGAAATATCTAAAAATTTCCAGCAAATGGCGCAAAAGCTAGAGGAATTAGGAAAGCATCCGCAAATTCCAACTTTATTAGCTTATTTTCACCAGGATGGACATTTCTATTTAGTGCAGGAGTTTATTACAGGCACTAATTTAGCTCAGGTAGTTGAAGAAGAAGGCGCTTTTAATGAAACTCAGATTTGGCAACTGTTAGAAGATGTGTTGCCAGTTTTGCAGTTTATTAGCGATGCCTGCGGCGGGCTACACCTACGCCACATCATCCACCGCGATATTAAACCCCAAAATATCATCCGTAGATCCCCAATTACAAAAAAGGGGAATTTCGTCATAGTCGATTTTACCACTGCGAAAATCGTCACAGAAATCGATCGGCTAATATTTGAAACCAGTATTGGCAGTCCAGAATACTCTGCACCAGAACAAACAAAGGGGAAAGCCGTTTTTGCTAGTGATTTATATAGCTTGGGTGTAACTTGTATTTACTTACTTACCCAGATTCCTCCCTTTGATTTATATGATATTGCTAACGATTGCTGGGTTTGGCAACAATATCTTACTACTAAAGTTAGTGCTCGCTTGGCCCAAATCCTCGACAAGCTGCTGCAAAAGACTATTAATCGCCGCTTTCAATCGGCTGATGAAGTTATGCAAGCAATAGGTATGGAATGTAAAACTCAAAATTTTAAATTACCAAATCCTCCTTGGCGATGCTTGCATACTTTAACTGGGCATTCTGGGACATTGAGTAGTGTGAATGCCCTTGCCATTAGTCCAGACAGTCACACTTTAGCAAGTGGTAGTGATGATAACACTATTAAATTGTGGGATTTAAATACTAAAAAAGTCCTAGCTAGCTTATCAGGACATTCCCAAGCTGTAAAATCAGTTGCCTTCAGTCCAGATGGTCAAATTCTGGCAACTGCTAGCGACGATAAAACTATCAAATTGTGGCAGGTTGAGACATTAAAAGAAATCTGCACCCTCTTGGGACACTCACACGCGGTAAAATCAGTTGCTTTCAGTCCAGATGGGCAGATTCTCGCTAGTGGTAGCTGGGATAAGACAATCAAACTCTGGGATGTAAATACTGGCACAGAAATTTGCACCATAACTGGACACCAATTACAGGTAAATTCAGTAGCATTTAGTCCCCAAGGACAGCTTTTAGCCAGCGCTAGTTATGACAGAACAATTCGCTTGTGGCAGATAGAAGGTTCCCAGAGAGAAATTCAAAACCGCCCATGCTATAGCTTGTTAAGCACCCTTTCGGGTCATGCATGGGCGGTTTTGACAGTCGCTTTTAGTCCCGATGGGAAAATTTTGGCGACGGGTAGTGATGATAACACTATTAAATTGTGGGAGGTAAACACTGGTCAGCTAATTAGCACACTTGTAGGCCATTCCTGGTCTGTGGTGGCTGTGGCTTTCACCGCCGATGGCGAAACGCTCCTGAGTGCAAGTTGGGACAAAACAGTTAAACTTTGGAGGGTAAGCACAGCAGAAGAGATTGTTACTCTCTCTGGTCATGTAGACTCAGTATCTGCTGTTGCTGTGAGCAAAGTTACACAATTAATTGCAAGTGGCAGCAAGGACAAGACTATCAAACTGTGGCAGCTTGTAGAACAGCACAATAGCTAACTTTGTAATATCAAGCGCTACCTGTGAAGGCAACTTCTGGAAATTTCAACTGAGCTTCTGCCATTGGACGGTTTCTACCTTCCTCTTGCCAGTAGTTAATCACTTCTGTTGCTTTATTAAGCAACTCGACACGATCCACGTCAGTAATCCAATGTTTGGACTCTAATTCCTTTTTTAACTCTTCCCAGGCATCATTTCTGGGCCAAAAAAAGTACTTAGTCAAGGGACTGGTGCCTTTGCCTACAATTTGATCGACTGCTAGAGCAACGTTTTCGTCTAACCACAGAATTTTCAAAATAAACTTGGTCAATCACACCTCCGGGAATTTCCGGGCATTACTGAACTAGGATAGCGATCGCTTATTTTAACGCAATACCCTATCAAATGACCAAACAGTGATTGGATTGGGCTAGCATAAGGTGTAAGTCGGCGCTAACAAAGATGCTTGTGACCGAAACAGACCCATGATATAGAGCAAGTAAATTTGTTTATGGGAATTTTGAATTTTGAATTTTGAATTTTGACTTCGGAGCGAAGCGACGTGACTGCCCAACTGCCCCAATCTCAAACAACATCTAGTTCAGATTTGTATGAGCAAGACTTTTACCTGTGGATTCAAACCACGGCAGAACTGCTCAAACAAGGTCGGCTCACAGAACTGGATTTAGAGAATTTGATTGATGAAATTGAAACGATGGGCAGGAGTGAAAAGAAAGCACTGAGAAGCAACTTAGAAGTGGTGCTGATGCATCTATTGAAGTATAAATATCAAGCCGAGAAGCGCTCTGGTAGTTGGCGAGCAACAATTCGCAAGCATCGCAAACGCATCAGACAAGCTCTAGAAGAAAGTCCTAGCCTCAAACCATATTTTGATGAGGTTTTTGGGCTATGTTATGACGATGCTAGACTCTTGGCTGCCGATGAAACTGAATTGCATTTGGCTACCTTCCCCGAACAATCTCCCTTCACGCCAGAACAAGCCCTCAACCCCGATTTTTTACCTGAGCCATAATCACACCCTGATTTAGAAGATTTTGCGGTTAATTTTGAATTCGGAGCGAAGCGACGTGACTGCCCAACTGCCCCAATCTCAAACAACATCTGGTTCAGATTTGTACGAGCAAGATTTTTATTTGTGGATTCAAACTACAGCAGAACTGCTCAAACAAGGTCGGCTCACAGAACTGGATTTAGAGAATTTAATTGAAGAAATTGAAACGATGGGCAGAAGTGAAAAGCGGGCATTGGAGAGCAATCTGGAAGTGTTACTGATGCATCTGCTCAAATACCAAATTCAAACTGAAAAGCGCTCAAAAAGTTGGCAGTACACTATTTTGGAACACCGCAGGCGAGTCCAAAAGGCACTTCAGGAAAGTCCGAGTTTGAAACCTTACTTTGATCAAGTTTTTGACGAAAGCTATCAAACCGCTAGACGACTGGCTGTCATTGAAACTGGATTAGCGATCGCTATCTTCCCAGAAAAATCCCCCTTCACGCCAGAGCAAGCCCTCGACCCCGATTTTTTACCTGAGTCATGATCTCACGTTTTATGATGATGTAAAACTCTTTTGCTTCCTACCCCATGATTCAAACTACTTCTGTAAAAGCGATCGTTGTTTTCGATATTGATGGCGTTGTGCGCGATGTTAGCGGTTCTTATCGCCGGGCGATCGCAGATACCGTAGAATATTTTACCACCCAAGCATATCGACCAACCCCACTAGACATTGACCAGTTGAAGTCTGAAGGCGTGTGGAATAACGATTGGGAAGCATCACAGGAATTAATTTACCGCTACTTTGAAACCCAAAAACAAAGCCGCGAACAACTGCAACTAGATTACAATGCGATCGTTGCTTTTTTTCAATCACGTTACCGCGGCCCTGACCCAAATAATTTTACTGGGTATATCTGTAATGAACCCTTATTATTACAACCTAGCTATTTAGAACAACTTACCCAAGCCGGTATTGCTTGGGGATTTTTTAGCGGTGCGACTCGTGCTTCTGCCAACTATGTCTTAGAAAAACGCCTGGGTTTGGAATCTCCAGTATTGATTGCGATGGAAGATGCGCCAGGGAAACCTGATCCTACGGGACTTTTCGCTACAGTTCGTGAGTTAGAAAATGGAATTGAGCAAAGATTAGCGATCGTGTATATAGGAGATACGGTAGCAGATATGTATACCGTCGAGAAAGCGCGGAGTCTAGATTCTGCTCACAATTGGATTGGTGTAGGGATTTTACCACCCCACGTCCAGGAAACAGCAGCGCGTAGTGATGCTTATGGTGAGACACTAATAGCAGCCGGAGCAGCAGTAGTTTTGCGTAATGTGCAAGAATTGACTCCGAGGCAGATTCAAGAATTGGTAAGTTCATCTGCCCAATCTGTGGTCTAAGATTAATCAAGCTAGGGGTGCATGAATAACTTGCTGATAAGCTAAAACACATCTAATTTGCATATCAAAATTTTATTAATCCCTTGTGGGGTGGGCATCTTGCCCGCCCTGATTATGCAACTTAAATGCCGATTAGCTTAACAATCTTGCTTTAATCATTGGGAGATTAATAAAAATGTCTGCACTTAAACTGCCTAATGGCCCCCAAACTCACCCTTGGGTACAGATGTATCAATGGCTTACTAATCCCTTAGAATACATCGAAGACTGTGCTAAACGTTATGGTGATATCTTCACCCTTCAGCTAGGAAAAAATGTTGCTCCTCAAGTTTTTATTAGCAATCCCCAGGCGATTCAACAAATTTTTACTACAGATCCAAAACAGTTAGACTCTGGTGAGTCAGCAGGGATTCAAGCGCCTTTATTAGGACGCCAATCACTACTGGCTCTGGAAGGAAAGCCTCATCAGCGACAACGAAAGCTATTGACACCACCCTTACATGGGGAACGAATGCTAGCTTATGGTGAATTAATCTGCGACATCACTGAGCAAGTAACTAATCAGTGGCAGGTTGGAGAAAACTTTGCAGTTCTGTCATCAATGCAAGCAATCTCTTTCCAAGTAATTTTGAAGGCTGTATTTGGTCTAGAAGATGGGCCACGTTACAAAAAACTCCATGAATTCCTGATTACAATTCTGAATCCCAAAATCCCTATTTTAAGAACAGTTCTACTTCTTTTCCCATCACTGCGACAGGATTTAGGAGCGTGGAGTCCTTGGGGGAAATACTTGCGTTTACGGCAGCAAATTGATGAACTCATCTACGCTCAGATTCAAGAACGCAAAGCACAACCCGATCCATCTCGGACTGATATTCTATCTTTGATGATGGCTGCTCGTGATGAAGCGGGAGAGCCGATGACAGACTTGGAATTACGTGATGAACTGATGACCCTATTAGTAGCGGGTCACGAAACTACTGCAACTTCGTTATCATGGGCGCTTTACTGGATTCATCATCAGCCGCAGGTGCGGGAAAAACTGCTGCAAGAACTAGATAAGTTGGGTGAACAACCAGATCCAAACGCTATTTTCCGATTGCCTTATTTGAATGCTGTCTGTTCTGAAACCCTACGCCTTTACCCAGTAGCGGTATCGGGACTAAATCGATTGGTCAAATCACCGCTACAAATTGGGGAATACAACATTGAGCCTGGTACTTTGCTCATTCCCTCTATTTATTTGACCCATCATCGAGAAGATTTATATCCACAGTCGAAGCAATTTAAGCCAGAGCGTTTTCTGGAACGTCAATTTTCTCCTTATGAGTATTTACCCTTTGGTGGCGGGAACCGTCGCTGTATTGGAATGGCATTTGCCTTGTTTGAGATGAAACTGGTTTTGGCAAAAGTGCTGTCTAACTGGGAGATGGTACTGGCTGAAAGCAAACCAGTGCAGCCAGTACGTAAGGGTTTACTATTTAGCCCAGCAGGAGGTGTGCAGATGGTGGTGAAGGGGAAGCGTCCTCAAAATCAGGTAGTTCGAGAGACTAGTTTTGTTTAGAAAGTTTGAAATAATATGAGTGGGAGCGATCGCATATAGCCTCTTAGGGTCGATTAGATAAAACAGGTTTACCGCTAGACACGACCTGTTCGATAATATCAGCCGCTCGGCTCACCCCACCGGCTCGCTGAATTGCCTCTTGTAGTCTTAAGGCATTCTTTTTGTAAGAATCTTCTGTTATTACCCGCTTAATAGTGTCTCGCAACCTGTGTACACTCAAACCAGACAGTGGGACAAATTCTCCTGCTCCCGTGTAAGCTATACGAGCAGCGATTCCTGGCTGTTCATTAGTAATAGGAATAGCTACCAGGGGGACTCCGCTGCTTAAAGCACCTAGCACTGCATTCATTCCAGCATGGGTAATAGTTAGAATCGATCTTGAGATTAATTGCTGTTGGGGTGCGTAAGCTACTACCAAAGGCGAACCAGGTAGATTAGGGACTGATTCCTTTCTTTCTGGTTGACCTAAAGAAATTACTAGTTGCATGTCTAAACCTATACAAGCTTCAGCAATAGTCTCAAAAATTTCTTCTTTGCGATTTTGTAAAGTTCCCAAAGCAGCGAAAATCAATGGTTGATCGTTTAACTTTTCAAAGGGGAAAGATGTAGACGAAGAGATGGGTTCTAGCCCTGATGGATCTTGCAAAGGCCCAGTGTAATGAAAAAACTTAGCTAACTGTTCTCGTGGAAAGTCAAACTCAGCAGGTAGCTGACAGATATAAGCTAGTTTCCCGGCAGCATCTTCACGCTTGACATAAGGTGGTAAATTCCATCGACGACGTTGATTTACTACCAAATCCCAGATTTTTATTGATAAACGATTAAGCAAAAAGTTACCCACTTGGTTTCGCTTGCGAAACCACCAAGCTTGGTTGTTGGGCCAAGGTGTAAAGTAGGGAGGAACTGCCTCTTCTCTATTAGTTAGCAGAGCATTACATACAGTAACAAAAGGTATATTTACAAAGTCGGCAATAGTTCCACCGGCAGGCGTTACCTGGTCTACTAATAGGGCTTCTATACCTACCTTAGAGAGTGCTTCTGGTACTTCACGGAAAAGCATGACTGTTTCTTTTTCCAGCCAACTGATCGTAAAACGCAACGCTGGTAATCCACTCATCTCACCCAACTGTTTATACATTGGTTCCAGACTTCCAAGCGGGAATTCAGCCTCTCCAATCGTGTAAAATTCTAAGCCAGCTTTCTGTACCTTAGTTTGAACATCGGGCATATGAAATAAAGTGACGCGATGACCGCGCCGTTGCAATTCTCTACCCAAAGCACACATCGGGTTGAGATGACCGATCGCAGCAGGACAAAGAATCCCAAAATGAGTCATAGCGAAACCTTTAAAAAATGCAAGGCAAATACAAGTATTATCCGCTATTTTGTGCAAAATTTATGGACATAATTTTAGTATCAAACAATCCACAAGGGTATGATGTTTCACAGATATTACTGGATTTTTAAGAACTTATCCAAAGCTGTAACTAGGCTGGGAGGCCAACGGCGGATATTTTTTACCCAGTCGATATCTTTGTAGCGGCTATCCAATCCATAAGCTGCTACCCAGTTACTTTCGGCTTCACCTTGTTCTCCATTCACCCAGTAGGCAGCTGTGAGGGCGGCACGCACATCAGCAAATTTGGAGTATTTACGGGCGATATTTCGCATTTCGCGGATTGCTTGCTCTTTTTGACCTGTTTCATAAAGAGCGAGGGCATAGTTAGCACGGGCGAAGGCAAAATTTGGGGCTATCTCATTAGATTTTTTGTAGTCTGCGATCGCATCTTCCCATTTTCCTAAACCTGTTTTGGCATTTCCGCGATTGTTATACGCCATCGCATCGTTAGGATCGAGTTCTAAGACATGATTATAATCTGCGATCGCATCATCCCATTTTCCCATCCCTTCCAACGCTGCCCCCCGATTCAAATATGGATCAGTGACATTTGGTGCTAGTTCTATGGCTTTGTTATAATCTGCCAAAGCCTCTTGCAACTTATTCTGACTCACCCGCGAATTTCCCCGGTTACTCCACGCCCCGGCATTTGTCGGAAATTGCTCAATAATCTTTGTCCAGTAAGTTTCAGCCGTCGCAAAATCACCTTGATTCGTTGCTGCAAACGCTTGATTTGCCCACTCATCGCCTTGTTTTAACTGTTCTTGAGTAATGGGCGGTTGAGATTGTGCCATAACTGGAGTACCCCAGCCAAACACAAGTAACAGACTGAGAAAAATACCAATCAACTTAATCATTTAGGTTTACCTAATTTGTTATTTGTCATTTGTCATTGAGCATGGGGCAGAGGAATGGAGTTCAAAGACTCATTTACGAGTATCAATGCCCAATGCCCAATGCCCCATGCCCCATACCCATAATTACAATAATGACAACTGTTCATTAGGCGGCGTAAATCCCAAATGCTTATATGCTGCCTTAGTCGCCATCCTTCCGCGATGAGTCCGAGTTAAATACCCAATCTGCATGAGGTAAGGTTCGTACACCTCTTCAATTGTTTGGGTATCTTCACCCGTGGTTGCTGCCATTGTTTCTAACCCCACTGGCCCGCCGTTAAATTGTTCAATTATCACACTCAGCATTTGGCGATCTGTCCAATCTAAACCGCAGGGATCTACTTGGAATAGTTGCAATGCCTCAGATGCAATGCTTTCATTAATTTCACCAGATAGTTTTACCTCAGCATAATCACGCACTCGTTTAAGTAGCCTATTAGCAATCCGTGGCGTTCCGCGTGACCGACGGGCAATTTCTGTGGCACCATCTTCTGTAACGGGGGTTTTGAGTAATTGAGCGGTTCGCAGTACAATTTGAGTCAGTTCTTCAACTTCGTAAAATCGCAGTTTTTGAATTAAACCGAAGCGATCGCGCAGTGGTGAAGTTAAAGCACCGACACGGGTTGTAGCTCCCACCAAAGTAAACTTTGACAACGGCAAACTTCTAATTCGAGCGCTAGAACCCTTACCAATAGTAATATCTAAGCGATAATCTTCCATCGCCGGATAGAGAATTTCCTCTGTCATCCGCGAGAGGCGATGAATTTCATCCACAAATAAAATATCCCCAGGCTTCATATTCACCAGTAGCCCGACAATATCCCGTGGACGTTCTAGCGCTGGTGCACTAGTAATTTTGTAATTTACCCCCATTTCCGATGCTAAAATCATTGCCATCGTGGTTTTGCCCAATCCCGGCGGCCCATAAAGCAGCAAATGATCTAGCACCTCACCACGAGACTTGGCTGCTTTGATGGCAATATCTAGCACATCCTTTAAATCTTTTTGCCCAATATAATCAGCAAATCGGTGTGGACGAATACCTTCTTCCTGCTGTTCTTGCTCATCAATAGCAGCTTCAGGCTTCAAAATATTTTCTGTGGATGGTGCTTTCGCCGACTCTCGACGCTGCTTTGGTTCTCCGTTGGGTTCTGGAGGCTGTTTTTTCGAGGAGATTATCGCCATAATTCAGCTATCTACTTTATAAGGGACTAGGGAGTGGGGAGTGGGGAGTGGGGAAGATGAGAGGACAAAGGGACAAGGTTAAAGGGAAAAGGATAAATAAACAAACCCCTTCCCCCTTCCCCTTTCCCCTTTACCCTTTTTCATAATCCCCCATGCTCCATTCCCGTGAAAATTTTCGTTTGGAAATACCCGCGCCAATTTAAAATTTAAATTCCGGTCAATTACCCAGAAGTACAAAAGTTATTATGTTATCTAAAAGAATCTTACCGTGCTTAGATGTGAAGGCGGGACGGGTTGTAAAAGGAGTTAACTTTGTAAATCTCCAAGATGCAGGCGATCCGGTAGAGCTGGCCAAGGTTTACAACGAAGCAGGTGCTGATGAGTTAGTATTTCTGGATATTACGGCTACTCATGAAGACCGAGCTACAATTTTAGATGTGGTCTACCGAACTGCTGAACAGGTCTTTATTCCATTGACTGTGGGTGGTGGCATTCAATCCTTAGAAAATGTTAAAGCTTTGTTACGAGCGGGCGCAGATAAGGTTAGTATTAATTCTGCGGCAGTGCGGGAACCAGACTTGATTAATCGGGCAAGCGATCGCTTTGGTAATCAGTGCATAGTTGTTGCGATTGATGCCAGACGCAGAAATAACCCGGAGAATCCAGGTTGGGATGTCTATGTACGGGGTGGCAGGGAAAATACAGGCTTAGATGCTCTACTGTGGGCACAAGAAGTTGAAAAACGGGGGGCCGGTGAACTGCTAGTAACAAGTATGGATGCTGATGGAACCCAAGCCGGGTATGACATCGAGATCACACGGGCAATCGCCGATGCTGTAGAAATTCCAGTTATTGCTTCTGGCGGTGCAGGTAATTGTGAACATATCTACACAGCCCTAACCGAAGGCAAAGCTGAAGCAGCATTACTGGCATCACTGTTACATTACGGTCAATTAAGCGTAGCAGAAATCAAAAATTATTTGCGCGATCGCAACGTGCCAGTAAGAACATTCTCTTAATCTATCATTTACTGTTTAATGACATCTATCTATGGTTGGACACACTTCCCTGAAAGGGTGTTAATATTATTTTACAAGTATTAACAAATATTAAAAAATATGTTGCTTCCTATTTTACTTTTTGATGTTGCCCTAGTGGCGTGGTCGCTGCACCTAATGGAAAAAGCTTACGAGAGTAAAGAATTCTCTCTCATGTTGGCTGGTACATTAGTTGCTCTGGCTGCTGCTGCCATGTTAGTAGTTTACTTCTTGATGGGGCACTGTATGACCTATTTGTTGCAAGTGTCGTTGTGAGTGCCCAGTGGTAGAGAGGATATTTTAAATTTAGTTTATAGAAAAAGCTTGACAAAGTAGCAATATTCAAGCCATTATGTATAATGGTATTTCAAGGGGTTATAGCGCAGTTGGTAGCGCACCTCAATGGCATTGAGGGGGTCAGCGGTTCGAATCCGCTTAGCTCCATTCTTAATAACCTAAATCTTTTTATTCATGGAAAAGGTTAGTAAGGTTTTATTGGCTGTCTACCTAGCCAGTCTCGAAAGTTGGATTAATAGAAGCTGTAATGAGCTTTTGGAGCGATTTGTTATTGCTGTAAGAACTCCAGCCAATTTTCTAGGACTTCCTCAACTTCATATTTATCAGTGTCAATGATTTGTGCGATCGCTCCTTCTCCCCCTGTGTCGTCTGCGGTTCAATATTTGGCAAAGTGCGTCACCGATAGCGTAGCGGTAGCGCGTTCGCTTTTAGCGTCTGTCTGCGACACGCTGCGCGTTCGCGTCAGCGTCCCGCAGGGAACGTAGAGAACATCATAACCCGTTGTAGACATCGCCTAGCCGATTTAATTTCCAAACTCGATAGTTGGCCCTCAGAGGCTTAACTAAGGCAATATTAACCTTGCAACCATATCAATAAGTAGAAACTCCATAGATGCTTGGGCACTAAATATAGCCATCTATGGTATAGAAATGTATAGAATCTTGTAAAGATATAAAATATAGTTCTTAAATGCACACATTTCTTGCTTCTTCCTCAATGCAGCTGTCTGTACCACCAAATCACTTTCAGCCAATGAAGATTGTCGCACTGGGGGACAGCTTAATTTATGGATTCGGTGATCCGGAAAAAGGAGGCTGGATCGAACAATTACGGCGATGGTGGATGTTACCGGATAGTGCCGGTCATGTGCTTTATAATTTAGGGGTAAGAGGCGATCGCACACAACAAGTAGCACAAAGGCTAGAAGTTGAGTTCCGCCACCGGGGTGAACTGCGAAATCGTGTCCCCGACTTGATTATTTTATCAGTAGGCGTGAATGACTCAGCGCGGTTGGCGCGACCCGACGGCCGAACTTACACAGATTTTACATTGTTTGAAAAGGAAATTGCTTCTCTGCTAGATTTAGCACAGCAACTATGTCCTGTGTTATTTGTCGGCATGGTGCCAGTGGATGAAGCCAAGATGCCATTTTTAGATTGTTTTTACTATAATCATACCGACCAGTACCGCTACAAAGAAGCAACTCGAATTGCTTGTACCAAACGGCAGATTCCCTATTTAGATATTTTTGAGCAATGGATGAAACGCGGTGAAAGTTGGCGGCTTAAACGCTTGAGTGAAGATGGTCTTCATCCCAATACACTAGGTTATCAAGCTTTGTTAGAAGATGTGATCAATTGGGATGCGATCGCAGCTTACCATTCTAAATTTGATTACCACCTTAAGCGATCGTAATCAGATAAATATGTTGATGCTTTGGAGCTAACCTAATATTCTCATATCTCCCATCCTTACAAAAAGCATTACAATAGTGCTGAATTTTTAAATCCATCTTTTCCCTATTTTTTATTCAGTACTCCTATGACACCAACTTTATTTGGTCGTTGGCAAACTCGATTATTATTACTTGCAACAGTGGGCGTATTTGTATCTTTGCCCTTTGCAATGGGTTTGATTGGTTCTAGTGCTAACTCGGTTTACTTTTGGATACTTGGTTATGTCGCCATCTTTGGCTTAGGTTGGGATGTGCTTTATAACTATCTTCAAAAATACCGATGGGATAGGGATTGGCCCGCAGCTTATCAACTTTTAGCTGGTATATGGGAATTAGTATTTGTGTTCTGTGGAATAAAACTATTTGGCTTTTTACCAATACCTTTACCTAAAGAAGAACTACCGTTAGCAGTTTTTTTATTGCACTATAGCATCGTGTGGCTAGCAGTTTTTATTAGTTCACAAAGCCTGATGCGAATTATCTTTCCCCGTTGGCGTTTCCGGGGTGGGGAGTGGTTGTAATATCGTATCTAATTAAAGATTTATCAAGACCGCAGCGGACAAGTGGCTTATGGTACAAGACGCTTGGTGTTAGTGAGATTTTGCCCCGTAACATTCCCCTAACCCTCCTTTAAAAAAAGGGGGGCTTATTAATTTCCTCTTTTTTAAGGAGAGTTATCGAGATCAAGCCTTAACCCAAGCGTATTGCCCTATGGTGCAATACAGTTCAGATAAGACCAAAACACTTGTAGAGACGGCGATTTATGGCGTCTCGAAAACCCACAATTTTGTACAATTAGCCCTTAACCCAAGCGTATTGGCCTATGGTGTACACACAACTGTTACGCCAATGCATCGGCTTGTAAAAATTAACGTAACTGCCCAGGTAGGAATACCAGGAATATTCCCATGAGGGAAGAAAGATGGTA